>JAUQQR010000006.1:0-11364 GCA_030549835.1 Thermoproteota archaeon | reverse complement strand
TCAACTTAATGGAGCCAGCATATAATGTTTTAATCCATAAAGTCTCTGGAGTTGTTGGTGGAGTTAAAGTAGAGGAGATAGTCCCCGTAGTATTAGGTGATATGAAGCACACATACTGGCTAGTAACTTACTGGCCATACTTCCCATCAATTATAGAGATTACAATTACACTAGGGTGGCTTTCTGGGGCAGCGTTAGTCTTATATACATTAGCTAAGATACTATTCGGCGGTAAAAGCTAATGGAGAAGCTTAGTTTAGCCTTATACCTATACTCAATCCTTTTTTATAAACCAACACCTGAACTAGTTGTGAAGGCTAGAGAGATAGCTGAAATTCTAGGAGATGATATAGCTCTTAGTGTAATAGATGAGTTAGGCTATGAGGGGCTACTAAGAGAGTACTCAAAAGCTTTTAAGCCAGGTTCTAGAGGTAGAGTATGTGCTCCATATGAGAGCTATTATAGAGAGGGGCTTATATATGGTGATACAAGTGTAGAGCTAAGAAAACACTATAAGTCTAGAGGTTACGAGTTACTTGTTGAGGGAGAACTACCAGACCATATAGCAGTAGAGTTAGAGTATGCTAGCATAACATTAGATAAAGAGATAATTAGAAGAATTAAGACATGGCTCCCTAGACTCGTAGAGGATCTAAAGAACTGCTCTATGATATACGCTAAGCTAGGGGAGAATCTATTAAGAATCTTAGAGGAAACACCACTATAGCACTATCTACTCTTTTAACTCTAAAACCTCTAGTGATATATAGCTAGTTTTATCAATTAATCCAGCCTCTCTAAATGCTCTCATTCTATTCCTACAACTCTCACATACACCACAATGGGCCTCTAAGCTTCTATAACAACTCCACGTCTCATATAATAGATCTCCTACTAACTCATAACATTTCCTTAGTAGCTCTGCTTTCTTTAAACCTTCTCTACTTGGACTCCAAACTTCTACAATCCTCTCACTCCTAAAATGGCATAAATTAAAGGCTAGCTCAAGTGACTGAATACATTCAGGACTACAATCTGGGTACTTTGGCTCCCAAGTATCACTCCTAGGCTCAACATCGTTATATTGAGCTCCATATGTAACGTATACCCTAGACGAGTGTTTACCAACTGTTAGAGCGTAAGCTGAGGCTATAGATAGCATAACTACATTTCTTATCGGGACAACTACACTACTACTATACTCTTCCTCGATATTAACACTATCATCTGTTAGCTGGAATCCACTCCATAAGTCCTTCATAAACGATATATCTATAATCCTATGCTCTAGAATCCTCCCCCACCCTCTCCTAAGAGCTAACTCGTTAAGCCTAGCTATAATACTCCTAGCTATATCAACTTCTCTAAAACCCTTCTGGCCATAGTGGAATGTTAAGACTCTAGCATTACAACCTCTACTAAGCCATAGTGCTAGGTAGCAAGTACTATCTAGTCCACCACTAGCAATAGCTATAACCTCACAGTTACCCGGTATAACCGGCTTCATAGTCAACTCCTCCGGCTAGGAGTTTCGCAAATTCTAAGAATCCTTTTCCTCCAGGCTCTTTCATTACTAGTTTTACAGCCTTCTTAACTGAGTCATGGCTATCTGAGGTTGCTGCTGATAGTCTAGCTTTGACTAGCATTGGTATATCGTTTTCTCCATCTCCAATTGCAGCTACATTATCCCAGCTTAGGTTTAATTTCCTTAGTATAGCTTCAATCCCCTTATCCTTCCCTGCTTCTAGTGGTTGTAGGTGTAGGGCGAAGCCTGACCATGTTACTTTTAAGTTGAATGGCTCTACTGCTCTCTTAACCTGTTCTAAGACTTCTCTATTAAAGTTTGGCGGTGTGTGGAATGCTAAATCATATAGCCTATACTTATTCTGCCACGCCCACCTGAACCCCATTGCTTCTAGTATTTTAACTGCATCAATACTAGGCCTATTTTTACACACGTGATCTTCTATGAGCTCTCTAGGATAGAATACTATGCAGCCATTCTCAGCTACAATTGGCCCTCTAGAGCCTAGATATAGTGCTAGACTGGCCACTACTGGTAGTGAGGATCCACTAACTAATACTACAGCATACCCTGAGTCTACTAGAAGCTTAATCCCACTTAAACTATGAGGGCTTAGCCTAAGGCTCCTAGAAGACTCTGTTAATGTTCCATCAACATCTACTGCAACAATTTTAATTTCATAATCCAACGTTTAACCCCTTAAAACTCACATAGTCTAAGCTTTAAGAGCTAGCTTATCTTCAATAAACCTCCTATTAACATATACGACTAGTAGATTGAAGGGTATCAGGGCAATCTTTAGTAGCGCTAAGCCTATAATCATATTGATTAATGTGAGAATATCAACTGCCCCATAGAACGCTATAGGTATGAATATTAGAGTATCTATAGTTAAAGCTATAGGATCACTATACAATGTCCTAGCCCACCAAATCCTCCTATAGATCCATGTGACTAGAGCATTAACATTCTCAGCAGCTAAGTATGCTATTGGGCTAGCTATGGCCACCCTACCACTAACAGTATACACCGACTCTAGTACCCTAAGCTCCTCGAAAGGTCTAGGAGTCAGTAGTATGTAGTAGTTAGTAGCGAATAATAGTATTTGTACTAGGAACCCCGCTATTATTACCTGCCTAGCGAAACTTAAGCCCCACCTGACAACTATTATATCCATTAATGCTATAGTAGCCACAAACGGTATATTACCGTTAGGGACGATCCATGGACCGAAGAATGTTAAGAGTGGGCTAGTATACTGAGCTATAACATAGCTACCAATATAAGCTGATACTAGGATAACTGGAGATTTCCAATGTAAAGTGAAAGGTATAACTATAGCTAAGACTAGTAAGTAGTAGATTAGGGCTCCAATAATCTGATTAAGCCAAATCCAGAGCTCCATAGATTCACCACTAGAGCTCTACAAAATAAACCTTAAAAGAGTAGAGCCTATCATGAAATTAAAGTTATAGGCTTAGGAGAATATATTGTGTAAGTGGCGGGGATGAGTGAGGCGTTGACTATAGAGGGGTGAATTAGCACCCCCTACGACCCGCCATCTTCCTTACTCATAACAATCTCGTAGTATCCGCCCTTATCTTCTATAGATACGAGGTTGAAGTCTAAGTCTTTACCATAGTCTGGTATGAATGTCTTACATGTCTCATCATCTGTTAAGATTCTAACCCTACCTCTACCACCCATCTTCATGAAGGCTTTAACCATTTCTACGAATGGCTGTGGGCATTTCTGCCCTCTAGTATCGATTACTGCCTCATACAATACTAGTCTCCTATTAAACCTTCTTAAGTTAAATCTTTTATATTGGTAGCTCAAATCTCTCATATCTAATCTCAAAGTCTTCGAATTCACCCTTATAGCTACTCCACTCTACCTCTACCCTTGTTACTATAGCTAGCGGTGGACCCCTACTACATTCATGGATTAGCTTCTCTAATAATCCTCTATCCCCCTCAGCCTCTACTAGGACTGTGCCGTCTGGCTCATTTTTAACATATCCTTTAACTCCTAGCCTCCTAGCTCTCCTTAATACCCATGCTCTAAAGCCTACGCCTTGAACTTCACCGTATATTCTAATTTTTACTCTAGCCTTCACTTTAGCTCAAACTCTTTTAGGTAAGATTTAGCAGCTATATATTTTCTAAGCTCTAATGGGGCCTCAACTCTAGCTTCTCCCCGTGATACTACATAGCCTACCCTCACTGGATTCTCTCCAAGCCTCTTAAGCTCTTCTTCAACCCAATCTACTACATTACTAGATGCTACTATAACTATAGCTCCATTTGTTCCAGCAGTAGCGTTAGGTATTATAAAGTTTCTAGTTGCAAACTCACTAATCTCAGGAGATAATAGTGGGATCTTATCTAGCCTTATAGATGTTCTAGATAGCTCAGCTATCTCTTTAAACACGTACACCCCAGGCCCAGTAATATCTGTTGTTACAGCTATATGCTCTCTAGGGTCAAAGTCTTCCTCTAAGCTCGGGAGTCTACTCTCAATAACTCTAGCAACATTAACATTAGGTTTAGCCATTAAATCAATAATACTATGCTTGAATTCAAGCAGCTTATCTATACTGAATCCAGTCTGCTTTTCAAGCTCCACCGCAATCTCTCTATCAAGCATTGCTAGCATATACGCATTTATAGCTGCAAGCTCCCCATAAGGCCTACTAACTAGAATCTCCATTCCAGGCTCAACTCTATCATAGTAGAATGGCGGCTTCCTTCTAAGCTCAGCAAATACAGTAGCCCCCATTAGTAATGATTCAGTATTAGGCTGCACTGTATCTATAAGCTCTCCACCAATACTCGAGGTATAGGCATCCATATTACTCTTAATCACAGCTCTCAAGCGACTATCTGGAGCATCATATACTGGATAGACCTTAATATTCCTCCAGGCGCCTATGGTGAATAAGTCATTTAAAGCATTACTTAACGCTACTGAGACCTGCCTAAAGCTTCCAGGATCCTCAGCTGGGTCAATAATCTGTATTGTATCATTATTAGCTGCTACTAGACCCCCATTGCTATTCGTGCTAATAAAGTCTACTAGGAAGAACTGGCTCTTAATACTAGCTGATACTATAGAGTGACCCTTACCAACAATGAGCTCGCCTATAGTAGAAGCTATCCTATAGTAAAATCTCCAAATAACATCCCTAAAATATTCCGGACTTGAAGCAATCCTTTGATGGACTTGTGCTAAGATAATAGCCCTACTAGGCTTAGCAACCATTAAACTATTACTATCAACTCGAGGATCATCAACACTATAAACACCCCTATAAACACTAAAACCCCTAGACTCAAATACATCAGCATCCCTCCTAGGAGCAATCTTAAGACCGAGCCTCTCAAGCTCGAAACTAATACTCCTAAGAGCTGGATAAAGAACATCTACAAGATCAACTTTAACAGCACAACCAGTAGCTAAAGAGAATGGATTAACACCAAGACCCCTATAATACTCAATCCTCTCAGCAAACTCCCTAAATAAAACATCATAACCTAAACTAGACATTAAAACAACCCCAATACATTAACAAAGTTAAAGGAAAACCTATATTCTAGAACATAGATTAGACTAATTAAAACAAGTACCCACTAGATATTTATCTAGGATCTCCTATAATCCTTTAGAGTCTTCTAAACCTCTACGAGTTAATGGTTACCTGTAGAGTCTAATGATACCATACACTACATCATTTAACCTCTAAAATATAGAGTAATGGTTACACAGATATATATTACATACATAAAAGTATTCTTATACAACCATTACTTGAGGCTTCTAAGGGGATTCCTATGACTATCAGGTTAGCTATAAAGCCTGGTTCAAGATGCGCTGATCAGCCTGATATTTGTCATAATAGGTGGCACCCGGATATAAAGCCGGTTATTGAGGTTAATCCCGGGGATATTATTGAAGTTGAGACTAGAGATGCTCTTGACGGCCAGATATCACCAGATCCAGGTTTTGATGATGTAGCAGGAGCCGATCTTAGTCTCGTACACCCATTAACAGGCCCTATATACGTTAGAGGAGCTAAGCCTGGAGATCTCCTCGTTGTAGATGTTTTAAGTATAACGCCTGATAGCTTTGGATACTCAGTCATAATTCCCGGATTTGGTTTACTAAGAGATCTCTTCCCTAAGCCTTTTAAAGTTAGATGGGCAATTAGTGGAGGGTATGCTACTTCACCAGATTTACCTAATGTTAGGATCCCTGCGGATCCATTCTTTGGGGTTATGGGTGTAGCGCCATCAAAACCACTGCTAGAGTCTATTAGGAGGAGAGAAGATGACTTAATGAAGAGAGGAGGATTTGTTCTACCACCAACTCCAAAGGGAGCAGTTCCGCAAATTGAACCTATAGCTAGTGAGGGGCTTAGAACAATTCCTCCAAGGGAGAATGGCGGTAACCTAGATATTAGACATTTTAGTCCGGGCTCTAAAATATTCTTCCCAGTCTTCGTAGATGGAGCTCTATTCTCACTAGGAGATGCTCACTATGCTCAAGGCGATGGAGAAGTCTGCGGTACAGCTATCGAGATGAACGCTAAAGCAACACTCAGATTCTATATAATAAAAGAAGGAGCCAAGAAATACAACATAAGATTCCCAATATACAAGCCATCTGAAAGCTCAATAAAAAGATTCCAATGGTCGAAAACAATAGCTATAACAGGAGTTGGAGTAATAGATGAAAGAAACGAATCAGAAAACGCTACACTATCAGCAAAACACGCCATAATAGAAACTATAAACATACTAGAAAAAATAGGATATAGTAGAGAACAAGCCTATATCATAGCTAGTGTAGCAGTAGACCTAAGACTAAGCCAGCTAGTAGACGTACCAAACTTCACAGTATCAGCATTCCTACCACTAGACATATTCATAGAGCCTCCGAGAGAACTATTAGAACTAACACTCTAAACACCACCAAACCCACACTTTTCCCCTTATTTACTTATTTCCATAAACTCATCCCTCTATGTAAACCTAAAACTATAAAGCAACTTATATCTCAAAGTAAAACATCATAGATGCGTTTCAATAAGATACAGGAAATTTAACCGTCAACCGCTACCTCAAGCTAAAATAGCCTTAGAAGTTTTCCAACGATTCATAGATTACCGGAGCATTCATACACGACTAATAATAAACAAATTTAACCCAAGAATAATAAAAATAGAAGTTAACAGAGAGACTAATTAAAATACAAATTTCTTAATATTTTATTATAACTGCTTCAATATTGACTTAATGAAATACTTCAGTATAGACAAAGATGTAATTCTAATAGACAGTACTGCTGCCAAAATGGCCATTCAGTTCTTTGTTGAAGAAGCTTGGATAAGAATAAATGAGAAATTCCCTATACGGGAAGTGCTGAGAAAGCTATTCGGTAGTGATCGGCATCCTACGACATAATTTAAGAAAGTGTACATGGCTTATCCCTAATGCGTAGCAATAATCAAATTCTCTGAAGCTAGAGAATATATATGTAGATTATGGGATTTATTGCTAAGTCACTATCAGCAATTTAAGAGTAAAGCCATTTATAGCTCACACTGTTACTCTCTTATTACTTTTAACAATTATTTAAAATATTAAGATACTTTCAAACACCCAAAGAATTAACCGTTAACATTAGAGAACTCTAGAGCTCTGGGCTATGTCTCTCAGTTTTCTAATTGCGAGATAATTAGAAAGATTGAAAGTTTAGGGCCTTATATATTGTATTATTTAAATATAATTTAAAAGTTTAGATTTTAAACTATTTTGTTATAGGGTTCTCTAGATTGTAGCTTTTAAAGTTAAAGAGTCTTACTGTGTGTGTTGATGATAGAGTTGTTGTGAGGAATGTTTATTTAGATGTGAGCTGCGGGGAGGTTCACGTTATTCTAGGACCTAATGGTGCGGGTAAGACTAGTTTGCTCTCAGCTATAATGGGGCTTCCTAGGGTTCGAGTTTGCGGTGGGACTATTATTTTTGGGGGCGAGGATATATCTGGAGTCCCAGCTTATGAGAGGGCTAGGAGGGGTATAGCTCTCGCCCATCAGTTTGTCCCAGTTATACGTGGGGTTAAGGTTGCTAATATTGTGAAACATATTATTGAAAGGTATGGAGGTGGCGGTTACGAGAATATTCTAGATATACTCGATGTTAAACATCTTATGGGTAGATATCTTTTCCACGGGTTTAGTGGCGGGGAGCGTAGGAGGCTTGAGCTATACTTGACCCTTCTTCAAAGGCCTAAGCTCGCTCTCCTCGACGAGCCTGATAGCGGGGTTGATGTTGATAGTTTAAAGCTTATAGCTGAGGCCGTCAACTATGCTGTGAGGAGCTGGAGCACTTCAATGATCCTCGTTACTCATTCTGGGGCTATACTAGATAAGCTTTATGATGTCACCAGAACCCACATTATGATCGGGGGGCAAATAGTATACTCTAGGGATCTCGAAGCTACGAGGGTAGTACTTAGTAGAGGTTATATTGAGGGTTTGAAGGTTTTAGGGGTAAGCCTCCAGTGAGCTTAAGAGATCGCGTTAAAAAGGCCCTCTCAAAGCCCTCCCCCTACGGAGTCGACATTGACATTTCAAGTTATATTATTGAAGAGCCTCAAGTATTTGAGAGAAGTGTGGAGGAGAGTGTTGAATCAAAGATTGGGATGAGGCCGAGCATCTCTCAATATTTGCAGCTAGGTCAGATGGCATTATATAAGCTTATAGAGAAGAGTCTCGAAAAGTATGGGGTTAAAGTTGTACCTTTAAGGGTTGCCATTGAAAAATTCGACCTTGCAAGAGATTTAGCCTGGAGGCTTGTCGACCCCGATACGGACAAGTATACTGCCCTCACATATCTTTATGGTGGTGAGCTCGGCTACTTCGTATATGTGTCCCCAGAAGTTAAAGTTCCAACCCCAATTTATACTTGTCTAGTTTTGAGGGCTGAGCGTAGGGCCATGCTAGCCCATAACGTTGTCTATGTTGATTATGGGGCTGAGGCTCACGTAGTCACAGGATGTACAATACCTCACGGGGTTAAAGGGGGGCTCCACGTAGGTATATCAGAGTTCTATGTTGGCAGGGATGCTAGGTTAACATTCTCCATGATACACTCTTGGGCTGAAGGCCTTCACGTAAGGCCTAGGACAGCCGCTAAGGTTGCTGAAGGCGGGGAGTATGTGAGTTATTACATGATATACTCGCCTGTCTCATCGATACAATTATTCCCACGTACAATCCTTGATATGGGGGCGAAGCTATACGCAGCCTCAGTGATAGCGGGCAGAGTTCAAGGAAACTATGATATAGGGACAAAAGCCCAGCTAGAGGGGACGGGGAGTAGTGCTGAGTTAGTTTCAAGAGTTGTAGCGTTTGAAGACTCGAAGATATATGCGAGAGGATACATAGAAGGCTTAGCCCCCGAAAGCCGGGGGCACATAGAATGCCTAGGCCTCCTAGCCTCCCCCAATGCAGAAATATCTTCAATACCAATAGTAACCTCAAGGAATCCTCAAAGCATACTAAGCCATGAAGCAGCTATAGGAATCATAGCGCGTGAGGAAATAGAGTACTTGGAAAGTAAAGGCTTCACAGAAGATGAGGCTAAATCAATAATAATAAGAGGGTTCATGAACATAGAAGCTCCAGGACTGCCAGACATGGTTAAAGCCCAAGTTAAAAGGCTAATAGACCATATAGCTAGAGCCGGGGTTCAGCTCTGATATAGGTTCATTGCCTCAGCTTTGTTTCCCCTGCATTGGTCTTGGGGCTGCATCACCCTTAGGGGCGTTCAGGGTGACCCCGGGCACCCTACATCTTGAGTATTAAGCTACCCTAGGGGAGAACCCTCATTCTTAGTGTCTCAATTAGCTCTCTTTCCCTCACCAGGTAGCTCCAGTGCAATACTCATTGAACATCCAGGGAACGTCTAGCTTCGCAAGTGTTAACTAGGTATAGGGAAATCCTCGACAATTTAGAATATAATGGTAGGCTTGTATTTGAGATGGTTTAATGAAATTTACTGTATGGCCTAACCTTCCTACATATGGTGAAAATTTAAAGGTAAACTTAAACCATGTATATGTGGGGCTTTAGATTTGTCGAAGAATGTTGGGAGGGTTTTTATAGGTTTAATAAGGGATCATAGGACTAAGGTTGGAAGGATAAGGGCTATTATTGCTAAAAAAGTTTAATTTTATATTTGTGATGGCTAGCTTTATGGGTGGGACTTTATGGTTGTAAGGGTTAAAATAAAGGTTTCAGCTGGTGGAAGGTTTGTGGAAGCTCCAGCTCTGGCTAATAGCGGGTATGAGTCTGAAACTCCCCAGTTAATGGTTCCAGTTAGAGTTGCTGAAGAACTCGGCCTATGGCCTCCAGGGCGCGAGTTTATCGAGAGCAACTTTGAAACAGCAGGTGGCCCTCTAAGAGTTTGGATATTAGAGCGGGCGTGCACTGTTAAAGTTGTCAGTGATGTAGAGTCTCCTGAAGTTGTAGCTGACCTTGTAGTTTCTCTTTTAACCGATGAGATCCTTATTAGTGATAAGTTAATTAGCGAGCTGGGGATCGCTCTCGAAGATGTGGGGAGAGGCCTGTGGAGGTTCAGGTGGGAGGATAGAGATAAAGTGAGGTATAGCGTGCCCCCCAAATATTGGAGGATACCTTGAGGTTAAGGTTTTAAGTTTCTATAGTGGGGTCATTCCTTTATAAACTTATCCAGCGTTACGTGCTTCTCTCTAAGTGTTTCCTTCTTTTGCTTACCGGTTTTCCTGGGTCGTTCAACCCCTACTGCCTCCTCTCCTCTGATAGCTCCCGGCTTGGCTTCCTCGGCTCTTGCAAGTCTTCTCTCCATCATGGTTTTAGAGAGAGCTTTAGCAGCATCAGCCATCTCCATTGGTAACCCAAGTATTCTCGCAACTTGTACATCTATATTTGTTATCACAGTATCCCAGAGCCTCTCGATGTTCTCGCGTTTATCCGCACCACCGAGTTTACGAGCTTCAGCCTCCAGTTCATCGAAGAGAGAAGCCAAGAGCTTCAGGTCACTCTCGTCGAGCCTTCTAACATCTAGAAGCGGTATCTCCTCGGCGTGGCTAACCTCAAAAGCTATCGGTCCAACAGCACCAGGTGTTCTTCCCATAGATTCTATGTAGAGTTTAACGAAGCTCGAGTTTAAGTAAGCTAGGAGGGCCTTCAACCTATCCACCGATATGTTCTCCTTTGGTATAAACGCTATGAAGTCTTCGTCTAGCATAACCTTAAATTCCATCAGCGTGAACCTATGATAGTATCGCGCATAGCGCTGTGTGAATATTAGTGATTCCCCGACGCCTCCGAGGTCGTACCACCCGTAGAAGAGATCCTTCCTCCTCTCTCTTTCCCGGCAAGCCTGGGCCTGACTACATATTTTTCCACCACCTCTACTCCCCCTAATAGTCGTAGTGCACCCGGTCTCCCCCCACTCAATATATCTCTTAACGTTCTCCGAGAGCTCCCTCCTTTGTTCATGGCACATGAACACGTAGCACTTAGAACCACTCTGCTTTAACTGCCCCCAATCATCCTTGGTGAAAGTGAACCACCTAGCAGATCTTGCGCTAACTAGGGCTGGATAAGCGTATTTCCCTAAGCCGTACTGCTTAACCTTATCTTCATCCAAGTAGAAGAACTCATTAGCACCTAAATCGGGTCTTTTACCGTGCTTAATAGCCCATATCGACCAGATCGTGTTACTTCGACTAGCCTCAAACAGCTCTCCCATTCTAATGGTTCTATTCCTCAGCTCGTCTAGTATGCTACT
>JAUQQR010000005.1 GCA_030549835.1 Thermoproteota archaeon | reverse complement strand
TGACCCGGGTTCAAATCCCGGCCGCGGCACTACAGAATACTATAAAAACACCCTACCATTACGCGACCCATTTCTACATAGAGAGGAGGAAGAGGAATGCTAGAACACCCTGGAAGATTATACATAGTAAGTTCTCAGAGAAAAAACTTACAGTCAAAGTTCCTCCATATAACACTTCTAGAACCTGCCTATGATGCAGGTATGTTGTTAAGACCCAAGTGGGCAGGATATTCAAATGCCCTAAATGCAATTTCAAGTTGGATAGGCAAAGGCTAGCATCCCTAAACATATAAAATAGATTCACTAAGATGTGGAGGTTACCCCACAGCAGTGAACCCGAGATAATCAATGACGGAGAGCTGTAGGTAGAAATCACCCTGAATGTGCAAAGACCAATGATATAAGAGCCAATGAAAGGCGCCCCGAGGTCTATGAAGCCAAGAGTTAATATCAAACACGAAAAACCCAAACCCTATATCCTTGTCCTAATAATGTAGCTTAGTAGATCTATGATTATTACAAGTATTAATGTTACGAGCACAAACGTCATTGTCGCCTGATAATTTAGTAGGTTTAGATATTGTAGTATGTAGTATCCAACTCCTCCTGCTCCAACGAAACCTAGTATTGTTGCAGTTCTAACATTATATTCTAGCATGAACAGTATACTACTTACTATCTGTCTTCTAATGTGGGTATAAATTGCTAGGGCTAATGGTAGGCCTTTTAAACCCATAACTCTTAATGCGTCATAGTGCTCTCTATCTGTAGATTCTAGTGCTTCATAGAAAAATTTTATTAGGTATGCAGCAGTATATATTGATAGTGCGAGTGCTCCAGCTCTAGGACCTGGGCCTACTAGTATGACGAATAGTATTGCCCATAGTATTGCGGGTATAGTTCTTATAGTATTCGCTAGTAGTCTTCCAGTAGTAGCTATACTAGGTGGCGCTATTAGAGGGCTTGCTAATGGTGCTACAATATATGCTATTAATGTTCCAGTAGATACACCGAATAATGACATTATTAGGGTCTCGTAAACGGCTTTCAATGCTTCGCCTAGCATGTCTACTCTTATCCCAAGCTCCGGTATTAACTTGGCAGAGTTTACAGCTATTAATCCTATAATCTTTGGATCTATGAGATTTAGCTGGAATGCTAGTATTATTGATAGTATTAACATGAATGTTGCTATACGCAACTAGTATTCACCTTAGCATTTTTAATGTACCATTATCTATTACATAAATTTTATCAAAGTATCTATATGCAAACTCTTTATCATGTAAAACAGCTATTATGGTTAGGTTTCTACTCTTTAAGCTAGCAATGAGCCTAATTATGGACTCTGCAGTCTCATAGTCTAAGCTTGATACAGGCTCATCAGCTAATAGTAGTTGTGCCCTCTGGAATAACGCCCTAGCAATAGCCACCCTCTGCCTCTCTCCTCCGCTAAGCTTGTCAACTCTACTCATAGCTTTATTCTCTAAACCTACAAGCTTAAGAGTATCTAAAGCCTCCATAATATCATCCTTACCCCAATATCCAGCCATGAATGCTATAGGCTTAACAGGTGCTCTAGCAAGTAGAACATTATATAGAACCGACCCGCCCTCTATGAGTCCAAGAGTTTGAGGTATATATGCTATCTTACCCTTAATAGACTCAATACGCTCACTCGTAATATTCCATCCTAGAACTCTAACAGACCCCACACTAGGCTTTAATAAGCCAGCTATAATCTTCAGTAAAGTAGTCTTCCCAGAGCCACTTTTACCCATTATTGCTACAAGCTCCCCATACTTAATACTCAAATTGACATTACGGAGTATCACTAAGTCCCCGTAATTGAAAGATAACTCCTTAATATCAACAGCGTAGTCGAGCTCCAATTTTAACATTTACTCCTCCCATGTCTAGATCTCTAATAGACCTATAAGATTAAACATATACAGTCTCTCTAGGAGAAAAATCTTATAGTAGAAAAAGTGTTCAAACAAGAAACTTTTCAACCTCTCAAGTATCTATCTTTTAAGCCTGTAGCATCTAAGGCTTCTATTAATGGCTTTAAATGCTCCTCTATATTCCCCTTCTCAAATCTAATAAATATAGCAGAGACAAATTTTCTCATAAGATCTGGTCTATTGTTGAGCTCGAGTAATGCCTCAATAATTTTATTCTTTAATTCATCAGGTAAACTCTTAGATATAAGAACTACATGTGACGGTATTGGACCCTGCTTTTCTAGTACTCTACTCTTATTCATAGCCTCCCAGAATAAACTTACAGGCACGTCTCCAGCCATTATCGTTACATCTACATGACCCTTCCTTAAAGCCTCCCAGCACTGAGCATAGCCTCCGGCGAATATAACTTCGCTAAAAAACTGTCTAGGATCTACAGGAGGCTTTAAATAACCTAGCTGAACTAACTTATACATTGGGAATATGTATCCTGATGTTGAGAGCTCACTCGGAAAACAGGCTCTCCTGCCTCTAAGCTCACTAAGATCTTTATAAGGAGAGTCTTTAAGTACAATCCAGTATGAATAGTAGTAAGGAGCGGCATCATGCTTACCATCAATTATAACCTCTCTAACCTCTACAAGAGGCATATCAACATTAGCTACAGAGACTGCAAGACTAGCAGGTAAAGAGCCTATACCTAGAGCAACATGGGCATGACCAAATCTAAGAGACTCAACAATAGCAGCAATACTAGTTGGGAAGTATATCTCCACATCAACACCAAGCCTAGACTCTAGAAAAGACTCAAGCTCTCTAGCTTCAACCTCAACTCTCTCCTTAGGTATAGGGTTAACAACAATAACAATCTTCTCAATACCGGATTCCCTAAATATACTATAGTAGGCTAGAATACCGGCAATAACTAAGGCAATTAAACCAATAACACCAGCTAATCTAACCCAGCTCAACCTATACACCGAGAAAATAAACCTAGACTAAACCAATATGTAGAGCTATATACATGTAAAACATGTAAAATAGTTTAGAACTGAAAATATATCGTGAAGAAAACTATCTATAAAATATTCCATTTAGAATAGACTACATCAGACTAGTCAACTATCTAGTAAATCTCATTAATCTCATAGAATTGCCTAATGTAACCATTTTGGGTTTTATAGCTGTTTTATATCATTCTCTGGCTACAGGAGAAGTCTCACAAACTACCTCTACCAATGTATAAACTATCCCGAGCGAAGAGCTGTTTTCTTCTTAGCTCTTCGAAAAAATGCTTATAAGCATTGACTTAGGAGGAGCCTGGGAGGCGATGAAAGCATTGCTCCAAGTTTCCCAGAGCTAAACCTGTATGGGAACTTTACGCCGTTGGGCTCGCAGCTGTCCATGACTCACGTAGATTTAGATACCCACGTGGACGAGGTAGAAGTCTCTAGATGGAATATCTAGGGACAAACGGAAAAAGAGTTGAGGTAATGGTATTAGCTAACATAAACTTATATTAGAGTTAAATCTTCATCCCATATTATGATATTAGCCTCTTTTTCTCTATTATTTTTTCTAAGTTCCTCTTTACTGACTCTATGAATTCTTCTGTAGTTACTATTGCATTTACTGGTGGCTCTGCTACTCTAGCTATGTCCTGTGTCATTATTCTATCTTCTTCTATAGTATGTTTAACTGCTTCCTCTAGGGCTTCTGCATAGCTTACTAGCTGCATGTTTCCATCTCTTCTCCCCCTCTCTCTCAATCCTCTAGACCATGCGAATATTACTCCTGTTGGGTTTGTTGATGTCTTCTCTCCTTTAAGCCATCTATAGTAGTGTCTCCTTACTGTCCCGTGTGCTGCTTCTGCTAGGTAGTAGCCTTGTGGTGAATATAGTTCTGATGTCATTAGCGCTATGCTACCACTAAATGCAGATGCTACTAAGTCTGATATTACGTCTCCATCAAAATTCTTTGTAGCCCAAACGAATCCTCCATCACTTCTAACTGCTCTAGCATACGCGTCATCTATTAGATAATACTCGTATTTTAATCCTCTCTTCTCAAACTCTTCTCTAAACTCTGACTCGTATACTTCCTGGAATATTTCTTTAAATCTTGCATCATAAACTTTAGATATTGTATCTTTTGCTGCAAACCACACGTCTAGGTTATTATTTAACGCATAGCTGAAAGATGCTCTAGCAAAACTCCTAATAGATGAGTCTAGATTATGGTAAGCTTGTAAGATGCCTGAGCTCTCAAGCTTTGGTAGTTTAATTCTAACTTCTCTCCCAGAAACACTCCTATAGACAAGCTCAGCCTCTCCAGGCTCATCAAATTTTAAACCAACACCAGAGTATATATCACCGTAAGCATGCCTAGCTACAACTATAGGCTTGCGCCAGAACCTAACAGCTGGAATAATATTCTTAAGAATAATAGGAGCCCTAAATAATGTACCATCAAGAATCTCCCTAATAGTAGCATTAGGGCTACGCCACGCCTTCTTAAGATTATACTCCTTAACTCTCTCAGCATCAGGAGTTATAGTAGCACATTTAACACCAACACCCCAACGCTTTATAGCCTCAGCAGAACTAATAGTAATATTGTCATTAGTCTCATCTCTAACCTTAACATGGAGATCATAATACTCAACTTTTAAATCAACATATGGAAGAATAAGTTTCTCCTTAACCCAACCCCACATAACTCGAGCCATTTCATCTCCATCAATCTCAATAATAGGCTTATCCATAGGAATCTTACGCATACAAAAACACCAATTTGTATAGATATATATGTATGCTTAAAATATTTTCCTCAAACTCTACACAAGTAGAAAATATTATATATAATTTAACCTAGGGATCCTCTCTAGTATTATAGCACCAACTATTCTCTCCCCACAATCCTCTTACATCTATATTATCCTTTAATAAGGAGGTGCATTTCTTTCTTTTTTCCTATAAAATAAACTCATTAACCAACGTAAATGCCGAGTCTATTCTCAGGAAACCTAGGATAATGATAAGAGAAGAGCCTCAAGTCCTGGATATGTATCTTATACAGTTAACGATGAGTATCTATGAGTGATAGAGTCTCTTAAAGCTCTATGAGTGGAGGTGGGTCCCTAGATATTAAATATGACGAAGTAAACTATATTTTGAACTCTGCTCTTTACGTATTATTTATTTCATATAATCAAAGAGTAGGGGGTAAAGTTAGATTTAGTGGCGCCGCGGCCGGGATTTGAACCCGGGTCACGGGCTTGACAGGCCCGCATACTGGTCCAGGCTATACTACCGCGGCTTCCTCTATACTCTCTTAGTTCTGAGAGGTTTAAAGTCTTATCTCTTTGTACTATAATATTTCTCTAGTTCTAGTATTAGCTTCCAGTTTTCATCTATTTTATTCTCTATTCCTCTTATATCCTCATCTGTTAGGTGCATGAATCTTCCTTGCATCTTTAGGTATTCGCTTAGTGGTTTTCTTTTACTTTTATCTGCGTATAGTTTGCTTTGTGGGCTTATTTTAAAGGATCCATTATTATACTCCCATAGTATCCATGCCCCTGTCTCTATTGCTAACTTAGCTATTGCTATAGTCTTATCTGCATCAAATCTCCATCCTGGAGGGCATGGTGAGTGTAGGTGTATTAGCTTAAATCCTCTTATTGATACAGCTCTTTCAATCTTCTCAGCTAAGTCTGTTGGGTATGCTATTGATGCTGTAGCTACGTATGGAACTTTATGTAGTAACATTATTAATGCTATATCCTTCTTCTCCTCAGTCTTACCTATAACTGGGCTTGTTGTCGTTAAAGCTTTCCACGTAGTTGTTCCACTTGCTTGTACTCCTGTATTCATATATGCCTCATTATCACTAACAATAACTAGTATATCATCGTTCCTGACAGCTGCTCCACTTAGAGTAGCAAAGCCTATATCCGCAGCTCCACCATCCCCAGACCATACAACTACTACTCCATTTTCACCTCTAGACTCTAAGGCTGCTTTCAACCCTGACGCTACAGCGGCAGCTGATGCGAAGGGAACATGCAATATCGGGAATTCTAGCCCTGAGCGTGGCCAGTAGCCTGATATGATGGATGTGCAGCCTGCTGGTACAACTAGTATGACCTTATCTCCTATGGTTTTACCTACAATTTTTAGACCAATATTATGTGGACACCCACTACATGCTGGGTTACCTGGTATGACACCTCTAAACTTAGATAAGGCAAGCCTCTGTATACTCATCTCTCCTCACTCTCCTTAATCATCCAAGGCATATACCATTCTGGGATAGACCATTCTATAGATAAGCCTGATTCATATTCCTCAATAAATCCTCTAATAATATTAGAAAAGTCATGGTGACTCACATCAACTCCACCAAGTCCAGCTATAATATTCTTAACTGGTATTTTACTGTTTGTAGCTGAAACTACCTCCATACCTAGTATACCCTGGTGACCCATAGATACGGCTCTATCAAATACTATGAGCGCCTTAGCTGATGATACTGTATCTCTGAGCTCCTCTAATGGGAATGGCCTAATATATCTAAGCCTAATTAATCCAACATTATAACCCTCATCTCTAAGTATATCTATAGCCTCTTTAATATCTCCACTCCAGGACCCCATACTTATAGCAATATATTTAGCATCAGTAGTTCTATAAGTTTCTAAAAGACCAGCTGGGCTCCCTGTATTAAAACGTTTAGCATAGTCTAGGCTAACCTCATTTATAGTATATTTAGCTCTCTCCATAGCCCTCCATATATACCATCTAAGCTCCATAGTTACATCATCTGGACCTAAGTTGCCTACTGCGAAGAATTTACCTGCCTCGACTTTGAACGGTAAGGGTTTCCTAGGAGGGAGCCATTCATTAACCTCACTAGGCTCGGGTATTACTACTGGTTCGGATGTATGACTTAGAATGAACCCGTCTAATGCTATAATAGATGGTAATAGTACACGTCTATCCTCTGATATCTTATACGCCTGTAATGTCATATCTAGGACTTCCTGAACATTCTCGGCAAATCCTATGATCCACCCTGAGTCTCTTACACTTAGAACATCTTGGTGATCTGTATGAATATTCCATGGAGGCCCTATTGATCTAGTAACTACAGCCATGACAACTGGGAGTCTACTATTAGCTACCCACCATAACATTTCATACATGTATAGTAAGCCGTGACTAGATGTAGCTGTGAATACTCTAGATCCCCCAGCACTAGCCCCATAAACTACAGCTAAGGCTGAGTGCTCAGATTCAACTCTAATATACTCTGCTTTAAGCTCTCCTCTCTCAATCATATCAGCAATCTTTTCGACAATTATAGTTTGAGGTGTTATAGGATAAGCTGATATAACCTCAACATTAGCTAATTTCACGGCCATAGCTATAGCATGACTACCAATTAAAGCTTTCCTTATCATTCTTACTCACCCTCAATAATGAGATCTATTGCTTTAACTGGGCATACATTAGAGCATATACCACACCCCTTACAATAGTTATAGTCTATACTAGGATACTCTTTGGGAACCCATCTTATAACATCATCTGGACAGTAGAGCCAACATATACCACACTTAATACACTTATCTATTTTTATAGAAGGCTTATAGAGTCTCCAGGTCCCTGTTAGACCTGAAGATCCTAGACTAGGTCTTGATAATAGTTTATCAATAAAACCTCTTAAGTCTTCTAAAGCCTCTTTCTCTAAGTCTATAGGCTTATATTTTAAACTCATAATCTCACCCTACAGAGCTCCAGGCTAGCTTAGCGGCCTCAATATTGAGCTCTAGGAGCTTACCTCTGAAATACTCTCCCATAGCCTCAATAATATTATCTAATGAGGCTATATTAAAAACTTTGGCCATAGCTGAGGCCATAGGAATATTAACTAGAGGCCACCCAGCTATAACTAGCCCTAGCTTTAAAGCTATACCTGTAGCGTCGATTGTGTAAACAGTCCTATCCTTAACCTCTATTCTACCCCTAGAGTTTATGAGGATAGGGATTCCTGGAGGAGTAAGTGTATTAATATCTACAAGCTCTAAGATCTTTGAACTAAAAATAGAAACACCATGAGGGGTCTTAACAATAGAGTGCCTCAATATAGGTTTATCTGAAATTCTAAGATAAGACTTAACTATAGCACCCCTCCTCTCAGCCCCAAACTCAGGAATAGCCTGAGCCCAGCCGCCCTCGAGGGCTACAGCAGAAGCTAGTATACGTGAAGCTGTAACCCCGCCTTGACCTCCACGACTTATAATTATATATTCTCTCAACAAGAAGTCTAAACACCCCACTATTATTTAGTATATGGAAATTTAAATAATAAAGTATTAATTTATTTGATAACAACCCATTCTCTCTTAATTCTAATATGCTATGAGCCACTTATATTAAATAATGATATACTATTTTCTAATTTTTACGTTCTAAATAGAGTATTTTAGGTGATTATACTTATATATCCTAATGTAGAGAGTTTAGAGATAAGAGGGTTAAGGCTTCTAGCTTACTAGGTGGGCTTAATGGAGTGGGTTAGGGGGTATTATGTTGTTGATGGACCATCTACTATAATTGTAGAAGACGGTACTATTGATATTCTAGGGTATAGAGTCGGTAAGGGGGCTACATTAACAGTCCCTTATGGTAGGCGTATCCCGGTTAAGATTGATGGTATAGTGTCTGTTAGACCCTCATATTTGAATTTGAAGCCTGCTAATCCTCAAAGTTATGATATAATTGATACTATAGCATCTAAGATTATTGGTTTTAATAGAGTAGTTATTGTTGGACCTACAGACTCTGGGAAGAGTACTCTCTCCTTATGGGCTCTTAATAAGGCTCTATCTAGGGGTATTAGTAAGGCTTACTACTTAACAGTTGATATTGGTCAAAATGAAGTATATTGCCCTGGGTTTGAATCCCTCGCCCTAATCAACCCCCCAGCTATCCCAGGTTATACTGGGTCTTTTAGAGATATTAAGTTATGTTTTGTAGGCTCATTTACTCCAAGAGAATCTCTAGATAAATACTTAGAGTGTGCTAGTGAACTAGCAAGTAAAGCTGATGGTATGCTAATAGTAGATACTGATGGGTGGATTAAGGATGAAGGGCTTAGAAGTAAGGCTATACTAGCCTCTACTATTAAAGCTGATATTATAATAGCTCTAGGACTGAGTACTGAAGAAGTTAGACTTCTAAAAGAAACTAGTAATATAGATACGTTAAGCTTCCCTAAACTTGTTAAGAGTGAGAAGAGTGTTGAAGAGAGGAAAATTCATAGAGAGAGACTTATAGCTCAGAAGTTAATAGGATCAAAACCTAGACTAGTAAGCATAGAGAAGGTAATATTAGAGAACATACCATTATTTAAAGGGAAGTCCTTAGATAGGAGTATAGTCAAGAACCTATCACCAGTGCTAGTGTACGCTGAAATCCTAAAAGATAATAGTATAGTAGCCGTATATAGAGGCAAGAAACCAAATAATATTCAAGGAATACTACTAAGTGAGGGATGGGAGAAAGGACTACTAGCAGCAGTATATGGAATAGGAGTACACGTAGGTATAGTAGATAAAATAAACTACGAAAAGAAGATGGTAATAGTAATAACAGCATACGAAGGCCCCATAGAGAAAATAGAAATCGGGAAAGCTAGACTGACCTTCTCCCCGCTCTGAGGAGCGAGGATTCTGGGGAGGTTTAGGGCTACATTCTCAGGCTAGAGCCGGTTTAGCCCTGCGCCCGATCTTAGGCGCGTTACCCCCTACTCTCTCATAGCGTGGAGCTCAGGGATACCTGTAAATATTATAGACATAATTAGAAGACACTAGAAAATACAACCTATGACTACACTAAGAATCACGTAAAACACTACTCCCTATGAGTATAATGTTAAAACATCTACTCCTAATTACCTTATAATACACATAACTACTTTATACTTGGAGATAAAAGATTGTAATATATGTGATTAATCCTTGAGAATAAGAATCTTCTAATATTATACTACCTCAAAATACTCTTTAGAATCTAAGTTCTCTCGAGTGCTTTAACTGATACTTTCATACATATAGTGAATGTTAGGATAGCCCCAGCTATTAATATGATTAATATAATGTATGGTTCGTCTAGATGCCTACCTACTAGGAAATATCTCGTTAAGTCTGCTGCATATGTTAGAGGGTTTAATTTAGCTATTGCCTTTAGCCAATCCGGCATTTGATCTATTGGGAATAAGGCGCTAGAGGAGAACATTAGCGGCATATTCACTAAGTTTCCTATAGCAAAGAGAAACTCATGACTATCTGTTAGGAATCCTAATAGCATGAATATACTTGTTAGAGTAACAGATATTGAAATGACTACTATTAATGCTCCAACTAGATCTAATATGCTTAAATCTTGTTTAAACTTAAACCCGGCAATATAGGATAGGGCTAGTAGGAAGAGTATTAATATTGTTACTCTAAAGACTGTAGCTAAAACCTTAGCTATAAATATACTCTCCCTCCTAATAGGTGATGCCATAAGTCTAGACATATAGCCTAGCCTCCTATCAAAGATTACACTAGCTCCTGAGAATACTGAATGAAATAGTGTAAATACAACAATCATACCTGAAGCCACATAAGTGAAGTAATCTAGAGTTCCAAATAATTGAACTATTCTAGATCTTAGAGCGCCTACTACAACTATAGCAATATCCGCCGGTACTCCTAGACCCTCCACACTTAATACATTAATTATGTTAAAGCTCTTACCAAATAGTAGTATCCAGAATAGTGGAGTTATAAGAGAGATTATTAGCACAGGCCTCCTGCCAGCCCACTTCTTAATTTCCCTCATATATAATACATATATCTCTGATAACATAGCCTATCACCTAATTTTATGAGTAAATACTCTATACTTAAACGCATCGAAAGAGTCCTCTCTCAATCTCTTACCTGTAATATCTAGGAATACTTCTTCGAGGTTAGGCTTAACTATATTAATCGATTTAATCTTCTTACCAGCTAGTATACCTACTATGTGTGGTAGTATATCACTAGCGCTTGGAGCAGTTACTATTACTATAGAAGAGTCTAGTTTTACATCAACACCAAGCTTTGATATCTCTAACTGTAGGTTTTGGGCATCATCTTCACTATATAGCTCAATATATACCCTGTCACCTTTAACCTTACGCTTTAATTCATCAGGAGATCCTTCTGCTTTTATCTCCCCATAATCGATTATAGCTACTCTATCTGCTAAAGCCTCAGCCTCCTCCATATAATGAGTTGTTAATATCATAGATATACCTTGCTTTTTAAAATCTCTAATTAGATTCCACATTAATCTCCTAGTTTGAACATCTAGGCCTAAGGTAGGCTCGTCTAGGAGTAGGACTTCCGGGTCATGGACTAGGCTCATAGCTATCTCTAACCTCCTCCTCATACCACCACTATAGCTTGAAACCCTCCTGTTAGCACTATCAGCTAATCCTACAATCTCTAAAGCTCTCATGGCCCTCTCTAATGCTATCCCATGAGGGTAGCCATATAGTCTAGCCTGTATATAGACATTATAAAAACCTGTCAACTCATCATCGGCAGTTAAATCCTGAGGAACTACTCCTATAACTTTCCTGACATTCAGAGAATCTCTTATAATACTATATCCTAGGATGTACGCGTCGCCACTAGTAGGTTTGAGGAGAGTACTGAGCATCTTAATAGTAGTAGTCTTTCCAGCGCCATTTGGCCCTAAGAGAGCATATATCTCACCCTTAAAGACTTTAAAAGAAACATTTTTAACAGCTTGAATCGACCCATAGTATTTAGTAAGCCTATCGGCTTCAATAACTATACTCATACTATTAGACCCTAGCTGGGGTACCTTAAAGAAAGCCTAAAAGTATTAGTAGAGATTAAAATATTAATTCTTGAGTAAAGTTTAGGTTACAACATAAGACTTATAGCCTAGAGTTCAAGTAGTAAAGTAGAGGTGTGTAGCTCTTGAGGAGTTTCCTAGTCCGAGCCCCGGAGGATACCGAGATACTAGAATTTCTTAGAAGCTACGCTAAGAAACATAATGTAGTTAAGGCTAGCATTGCTGGAATAGGAGCTTTCAAGGAGGCAACTATAGCTTACTACGATATAGACCTCCAGAGATATATACCAATAAACATAGATGAGAGAGTAGAGATTCTATCACTACTAGGTAATATAAGCTTAGCAGACGGAGACGTATTCCCCCACATACATGTAGTTCTTGGTAAGAGAGATGGCTCAACAATTGGAGGACATTTACTAAGAGGAGTCGTATTCTTAGCTGAACTATATATACAAGAACTACCAGGGCCACCCCTAGAGAGGAAACCTTGGAAGTATGGCTTAAAAGTATGGGATATAGAAACTTAAATAAATACTCTTAATCGAGGTTTAATACTATAAGTGGTTGCCCGTGTTGATTGTTTAGGTTTGTTTAGGTAATATTAACACGGGCTTCACCTCAGCACCCGTCCATCAAAGCTCGTGAACTCTCTTCCTACTTCTCACCTAGATACTGGTATAAGTCTAATCTTTAGAGTCTTAGTAAACTCTCTAGTTCTCTAAAGCTTCTCAGACAACGCTTGATACCTCTCTTGATTCTAAATGCCTTACTTATAGTAGCTAAAACACCTTAAAAACTTTTACAAAAGACACAGTCTTAACTCTATTAAGTATTATATCTGGCATTGATACTTCTTCCTTGATAGTTTCACTAGTGTTTCTGGGGTTCAGCTCTTATATGTTCATTGCCTCATCCATTGTTCCCCGCATTGGTCTCGGGCTTGCATCACCCTCTGGGAGCTTTCAGGGTGACCCCGGGCACCCCATGTTTTGAGTATTCATAAAGAGCCACCTTGAGGGGAGCTTTCATTTATAACCTCTCAATTCTCTCACCAGGTAGCTCCTAGCGTTAAAGATAATACGGTATTTTATAGGCTTCTCTCTATACTCGGAGAATAATATAAACAGCTATAAAACTCAAAACAGCTACATTAGGTGGTATATTTGCTAGTTCTTCTAGTAGTTTGACTTAATTGAAAATAGTTTAGGCTTAAGTGCTATGTATAGCATAGGTGGATTTATGTTGAGTGAGTGTAGGCACCTAGATCTTATTGATAAGTTAGCTGATTTAGCTAAAATTACTTTAAGTGATGAGGAGAAATTAAATTTATGTAGAGATATTGTGAGAATAGCTGAGTATTTAAGAGCTGTTGGTGAAGCTGCTAGAGATCTCAATGTTGATCCACTCTACTACGTCTGGGATAAGTGGGGTTTCCTAAGAGATTATAATAGGGATAGGTTTATAATTATCAGTAACCTCCCTACTAAGGTTAAAGACGGATATGTTATAGTTCCTTGGAGAGGTGGTAAGATTGAGGAAGGTTAAGCAGTCATGGGAGTTAGTAGAGGATTTTATGAATGGCATTGAGGATCCAGTGGAGCACATCTATAGGGTATTAGATTCTATAAATAGGTGGGAGTCTATGGTTAACGCATATATATCTCTCGAATCTCCAGATATATTAATTGAGAAGGCTGAAGAAATTAGTAGAAGGATTAGACGCGGTGAGAGAGTAGGGAGACTTGTAGGTCTTATAGTGTCAGTTAAGGATAATATATGTACTAGCTTTCTACCAACTACTGCTGCCTCTAAGATACTAGACCCCTATATTCCGCCATATGACGCTACAGTTGTAGAGAGGCTTCTAAGAGAAGATGCTATAATAGTTGGGAAGACTAATCTCGATGAGTTTGCTATGGGTTCAACAACTGAGTTGAGCTCTTTTGGTCCAACTAGGAATCCATGGGATTTAGATAGGGTTCCTGGTGGTAGTAGTGGTGGTAGTGCTGCATCACTTTCATATGGGGGGGCTGATTTATCTCTAGGTAGCGATACTGGAGGCTCAGCAAGGCTCCCAGCAGCCTATACTGCTACTGTAGGGCTTAAGCCTACATATGGTCTTGTTAGTAGGTATGGCTTAATACCTTATGGTAATAGCCTTGAGCAGATATCGCCCATGGCTAGGAGTGTTAAGGATGTAGCACTACTCCTCGACATTATAGGTGGCTTTGATCCCCTAGATGCTACTAGTTTAAATGTAGATTCTCTTAATACATTTAATAGTATAAAGGCTGATGCTAGAGATTTAAAGATATGTATTTTGAAGGAGATGGTTGAGGGAGCTGATAGCCCAATAAATAGTATGTTCTGGAAAATTATAGAGAAGCTTGAATCTGAAGGTGCAAATATTGAATATTATAGCTTACCAATACTATCTAAAGCTCTCCCAACATACTATACTATAGCCTTTGCTGAAGCTGCGAGTAATTTAGCCAGATATGCTGGTATATTCTACCCGACTAAGGGATCATCAAGCTCATGGGAGGAGTATATTGGTGAATCAAGATTCAAAGGTTTTGGACGTGAAGTTAAACGTAGAATTATGCTTGGAGTCTATGCACTCAGTGAGGGTTATAGAGATGAGTACTACGTAGCTGCAACAAAAGTTAGGAGAGTTATAAGAGATGAGATAGTTAAGTTAACGAGTAAGTGCATAATAGCATCACAAGTATCACCAATACTACCACCTAGACTTGGAGAGAGGATAGATGATCCACTAAAGCTCTACTATATGGACATGTACACTGTCGTTGCGAACTTAGCTGGAGTTCCTGCCTTAGCGCAGCCTATAGGATTCCATGGGGATCTACCTATAGGTATACAGTGGATAGGCGGCCCTCTAGAGGAGTCTAAGCTTATATCTATAGGTCTCCTCATAGAAGATATTACTGGATTAAGGGGGGTTATTGTAGATTGAAGGTTATGATAGGATTAGAAATTCATGTTCAGATGAGTGAAGCTGGTAGTAAGTTATTCTGTGATTGTAAAGCTAACTATAGGGGTATGAAGCCTAATACTAATGTATGCCCAGTCTGTCTAGGATTGCCTGGTGCTTTACCTGTTGTTAATAAGAGGAGTATAGAGCTGGCACTATTAGCTGCTGTAGCATTCAAATGCAACATACCGAGATATATTGTTTTTACTAGAAAACACTACTTCTACCCTGACTTACCTAAGAACTATCAAATAAGCATGTATGAGAAAGCTGGAGGTATACCCATATGTAGGGGTGGCTATGTTAAGTATCTAGACGTAAATAGCTGGGAGTGGAGA
Source organism: Thermoproteota archaeon (assembly GCA_030549835.1). GTDB lineage: Archaea > Thermoproteota > Thermoprotei_A > Sulfolobales > Acidilobaceae > DSZV01. The sequence continues at coordinate 38,388 of JAUQQR010000005.1, read as the reverse complement.
GAGTGTAGAATTAGGAGAATTAATATTGAGGAGGATCCTGGAAGAACAGTATATGAGGAGGGTGGAATAGTAAGGAGCCCCTATGCCCTAGTAGACTACAATAGGAGTGGGGTTCCACTCTTAGAGGTTATAACAGAACCTGATATAAACTCTCCTAGAGAGGCGAGGACTCTAGTAGAGTATATATTATTAACCCTAGAGTACCTAGGCATTACAAACCCGAGGCTTGAGGGGGTTTTTAGGGTTGACGCTAATATTAGTATTGAAGGTGGAGAGAGAGTTGAAGTAAAGAATATAGGTAGCACTATGGATATAGAGAAAGCTTTAAACTATGAGATTATGAGGCAGGCTATGATAATAAACTCTGGTAGTAAAGTTGAGAGAGAGACTAGACATTGGGATGCTGAGAAGGGGGTTACTAGGCCTCTAAGACATAAAGAGTACGAGGAGGAATACCTATATTTCCCAGACCCGGATCTCCCACCTATACTAATATCTGAGGATATGGTAACTAAAGCTAAGGAAATAGTATTAGGATTTGATATCACAATCTTATATGAGAATATATTAAAGTTAGGTGTACCTAGAGATATAGCTTGGAGTATAGTGACAATTAAGCCTTCACTAGATGTTTATATTAAAACTGTAAAGCTAGGAGCAGATCCGCTAGTTGCCGCTAAAATATTAGGAATAGACTATAAGGGGGAGCTTAAGGAGAGGAATATGGATCTATATGAATATAACAACTGGCCCCCACCAGAGACTGTATATGAGCTCGTAAGACTAGTAGTAGATAAAATTTACACCTATGATACAGTAAAGGGGCTACTAATACCGAAGATTGCTGAGAATCCTAAAGTAGACGTTAGAAGTATACTCCCAGAGAAAGCTGAAAACATAGAGGATATTATAGATAGCGTTATAAGAGAAGAAGAGAAAGCAGTAAAAGACTATCTCTCAGGAAAGAAGCAAGCATTAAATTACCTTATAGGTATGGTTATAAGGAGAGTAGGTAAGAGGGCAGTAGACCCGAGAGTTATAAGAGAGGCCCTAGAGAATAAACTCTCTAAATTAAAAAGCAGTATGTGAGAACAGTGGTTTAACATGTTACAGGTTGCAGATGCACACTTACACTCAAACCCTATTAGAGGCTTTGGAGCTAAGGTCATAGCTGAGAAGTTTAAGCAAGCTGGAGGCTGGTTCATGGCCCTAGTATCTCTTTCGCCAACAGCTTATAATCTAGAGCCTCCTAGCTTAGAGTCTTATATTAAGGCTATAGATCTCCACATATTAGAGTGTAGGAGAGCTAGAGAGTCTAAAATTAAAGTTATGTGTATCTCAGGCTTCCACCCAGCAGATGTAGATAAGCTTATAGACTATTATGGATTAAAACCTTTAGAAGTACTTAACTTGGCCTATAGAGTAATAGATGAGATAGCTAGTAGAGTAAAGAAGGGCCTCCTAGATGGTATTGGTGAAGTAGGAAGGCAACATTATAAGACTAGTAGCGTTAGAATATTAGTATCAGAGTATATATTAGAGAAGGCTATAGCGCTTTCTAGAGATCTCAACATCCCAGTACATATGCATTTAGAACAGGAAGGTGAGGCTACAGTACATCTCGTAGACATAGTAGCATCAAGACTTGGAGCATATAAACATAAACTACTCTTTCACCATGCAGACCCTAAGGTTATAGTTGAGGCTTCAAAAAGAGGATATCCCTCAAGTATAGCTGGAATACCGAAGCTTATAGAGTATGCTATCACCAACCTTAATGCTATATTCATGTTTGAAAGCGACTACCTAGACGATCCTAAGAGACCAGGAGTAGTAGCCTACCCGTGGGTTATGGCTGAGAATATAATAAGAATAGCTAGAGAACATTTAGAACTAGAAGAGAAACTATATAAGATCAATGTCGATAATATCATAAAATTATATGGAATAGAGTAGTTCTGTTTGTCCCTAGATGTTACATCTAGGGACTACCACCTCGACCACGCAAATCTAGGTATCCGCGTAGGCTCATAGGCGGTTGTCGAGCCCACGGTACCGGGGCTTCCATCTAGTATTAGTCCTGGATGGCTTGAAGCAATGCTTCCATCACCACCCAGAACTTTTAGGTGTACGTCGAAACATGCTACAACCTCTCTATGCCATTTTTCACCACCGATGCTACATGTTCCTATCCTTGAGCTATTACCGTGGTTAATCTTAGCTCTATGCATTGGGCATATTTTGGGGTATTCTTCGGCTCTTTGTATAGTACTGAAGCACCGTGCTCTCTAGTCTTCTCATCTATAGCTATCTGAGCTCCCTTGAGAGATGCTTGGTAGATTCTATGTCTAAGCTGCTTATCTTTAATTCTTTTTACCATATACTCGGCAGGTCTTTTCCCAAGCTTATCCATGACGATGGCATATTCGCGTTTAGCAGCTTCTCTAACAATAATATTAGCAGTCTTCCACCTAATATCACTCTTCTTATCTCCCTCATTAAGCCTTCTCATAATCTTCCTCTTAGCTCTACATCTAACTCCATAGAGCTTATCGTACTTATCCTAGATGCGCTTCCTCCTATAGTAGTATCCTAAGATAATCTTCTCCATATTAGTTTCAAAGAGGTATACTCTACCATCAATTAGAACAGCAATACTATTCCCATTAACATCTACAGTAACATACCCTTTCGGCTGGTATAGCTCTACCTCTCACGAATATAAAGTAGAATATGAGCCTCCTCTCTCCCTATACAACTTAACTCTATACTCAGATCTAAGCCTCCACCCACTATTTAAGTATCTCCGGCAATTGTTAATGCGGTTGATGTTAACATTTATCCAACCTCTATGGGTAGATATTCTAACACTAGTATAGCCATAGAGCTCCCATAGGTGGTCATCAAGCCATATAGATATGTTCTTAACCTCTGGATACTCACTATTCGTTAAGCCTCTCTTTTTAAGCTTTAGGAAGCTCTTAGCTCTAGTAGATGCATCCTGACATGCTGCATACACATAGTGTGATGGTAAGTTCTTAGACCCAACTATAATAGTCCTAATTACTGCTGTCTTCTCCACTCTCCCCCACCTATCCTACTAGCTTTCCTGAAGCTTTCTAATAGCCTCCCTAGGTCTCAATAACTTCTCAGACATAAACTAAATCTAAATTAAAAGTAGATGGAAATCAAAGCTTATAAACATTTTCTAGGAAAAATAAGAAGAAAACAGTCTACTCATTATATTAGATCAAATAAAGTGTTTAAAATGATATAATATAAGACAGATTTCTCTGTAAAAGTTTTAAGCTGTTTTAGTTACCATAGATAAGGTATTTGGAATCAAGAGAGGTATTGAGCGGTTGTTTGAAAAGCTTTATGAGACTAATGAGTTTACTGGGATAGTTCAGAAGACTTAAAGATTAGACTCGTGCCAGTATCTTGGAGGGATAAAGTTCTTATATACTATTTACTAAAAGATTACACAGCTCTTCTTAGAGAAGCCTTAGATATAATTGTTAGAAGTGATGCTAGGAGTATGAGGAGGGTTCATAAGCTCTGCTGTAAATATCTCAGAGAGAGGTATTCACATCTCCATAATAAGTATGTGGAGGAGACATATAAGAAAGCACTATTAATATATAGAAATTATGTAGCTTGCTTAAACTTCTTCTCCCGCTTCAATGATGACTGGGTAGCTATTAGAGGTGGGGAGATATACATGACCCTCAAGGCGGGTTTAGTAGTGCTCGCTAATGTAGCCCCCAATGACCCTGTGATAAGTGAGCGAGTACTGAGGGGGAGCCCGTGTTGAATATAAACAATACAGGCAACCACTATGTTTTACTTTATTATCTAGGTGGCTAGATGTGGCATCTCTCCTAAAGTATACTATTGTTAGGGCGTCTCTTTTAGTGCCTACAATACTAGTACTCTATACATTTGTATTTATTATTCTTAGAGTTCTTCCTGGTGATCCTATCCTAGCTGTTATAGGGACTAGGTATGTGCCTCCAGAGCAGATTGAGGCTTTGAGGAGGCTTGCAGGGCTTGATAAACCCCTATACGAGCAGTATTTGGGCTACCTCTTCAATACTTTAAGGCTAGATTTTGGGGTTACACTAGCAGCTCCTCAAGTTGTTCCTGTATCAGATTACATAAAACTTAAGTTCCCGGCTACTCTAAAGTTAACTCTATATGCTTTCAGTGTTAGTGTCTTAATAGGTGTGGTTACAGGCCTACTAGCTTCTAGGGTGAGGGGAGGAGCTCTCGATAACTCTATAAGATTATATAGTATAGTTGCTTATACAATCTTCATTCCTTGGTTAGGTATGATACTTCAATATATCTTCGGGGTTAAACTACAGCTACTCCCAACTAGTGGTAGGATAAATCATGGGGTTTACATCGATGGGGTTACAGGGCTTTATACCCTAGATGCCATATTAACAGGTAACCTAGAAGCTTTCCTTGATTCGTTATCACACTTAATACTCCCTAGCTTAACTCTAGGTATAGTACTTAGTGGAGCTTATACGAGGCTTGTGAGGAATAACATGGTTGATGTTATCGAAACAGACTTTATTAGAAGCTATAGAGCTAGGGGTATTAGTGAGTGAAAGGTTTATATTTATGCTTTTAAACATGCTTTCATACCTACACTCACATTTATGGGCCTACAGTTTGCAATCCTCCTCATGGGTGCTATACTTACAGAGACTACTTTCAACTGGTCTGGTATGGGGACTTTTATAGTTGATAGGATAGAGTATAGGGATTAAAACTCTATCCAGGGTGCTATAATATTCTTTGCATTTATGGTTGGCCTCGTGAGCCTTATAGTTGATATACTCTATGCTATAGTGGATCCTAGGGTGAGATATTAAATGGTGGTTAAATCTATTCTTTTAGCATACCCTGACTCTCTTAAAATTATTATAGGATCTCTAATAGTGGTCACAGTAGCTATCTTAGCCTTAATAGCACCAGTAGTAGCGCCATATGACCCAACTAAAAGTATTGGAACTCCCTTCACTCCACCATCAAGGGAATATATACTTGGTACAGATCACATAGGATTTGATGTACTATCTAGAATAATTTGGGGGGCACGTACTGTACTCCAGGTTGTTATCTCAGCTACACTCGTAGCTCTAATAGTAGGAGTTGCTTTAGGCGCTATCTCAGGCTATTATGGAGGTATTATCGATAGAGTTCTCAGTATGATTATGGATAGCCTATATGCTTTCCCATCCTTGATTCTAGCTATAGCTATCGCCGCTGTCTTAGGACCTAGCCCTTATAATGCAACTATAGCTATATCTGTAGTTTACATCCCTATCTATTATAGAATGGTTAAAGGTCAAACACTAGCTGTTAAAGCCCAGCTCTTCGTAGATGCAGCTAGAGCTTCTGGGGTGAGAGATAGGACTATAATAGTCTACTATATTCTACCTAACATTGCACATACTATACTTGTAGTTATGTCACTTAACATTGCAGATGCTATATTAACTGAAGCTGGCTTAAGCTTCTCAGGGTTAACAGTGTCTCCACCGACTCCAGATTGGGGGTTTGATCTTAGAGTTGGCCAGAGGTTTCTACTCTTAGGTTACTGGTGGCTTTCAGTATTTCCTGGTTTAGCAATAATGATCTTAGCCTTAGGATTTGCTCTTATTGGAGAAGGGTTGAGTGATAGGTTCCAGATTAGGACTATAAGGTGATGGCTATGGATTTACTATCTATAGAAGAATTGAGAGTTTACTATTATACTCTTAGTGGTATAGTTAGAGCTGTCGATAATATCTCATTCAGTGTAGGATTTAGTGAGTGAGTTAGTATTGTAGGAGAGTCTGGGAGTGGTAAGTCAACACTAGGCTTCTCAATAGTAAGACTAGTCCCTCCCCCAGGTAGGATTGTGGAAGGTAGTATATTCTTTAACGGAATCGATGTTACAAGGGCCTCTGATAGTATGCTAAGGAGGATTAGAGGTAAAGATATTGGTATGATATTTCAGGATCCCATGGCAAGCTTAGATCCTCTAAGGACTGTAGGATCTCAGCTTATGGAGGTTATAGAAGATCATGAGGCTGCTTATGGGAGAGATGCTGAAAAGCTAGCTAAGTCTAGCTTACTTAGCGTAGGCTTATCAGAGAATATCTTCTACTCCTATCCACACCAGCTTAGTGGAGGTCAGAGGCAAAGAGTTGCTATAGCTAGGGCTTTAATACTTAAACCTAATTTCATAGTAGCTGATGAACCAGTATCTATGCTTGATGTATCAATAAGAGCCTCTATCTTAGATATTCTAGAGAGGTTTAAGAGAGAATTATCTATCTCAACACTATTCATAACACACGATCTTGCAGTAGCCAGACTAGTAGGTAATAGACTAGCTATAATGTATCTCGGGAAGATTGTAGAGGAAGGACCTGTAGACGAAGTACTAGGAAAACCTCTCCACCCCTTCACTAAGGCTCTCATAGACTCTATGCCATCTATTAAGAGGAGAGAGAAAAGTAACTTTAGATTAAAAGATGTAATCCCAGACCCAATAAACCCTCCAAGTGGCTGCAGACTCTACCCCGGATGTCCTCTAGCAACAAAAGAATGTATGCTAATAGAGCCTACCCTAAAAACGCTAGGAGAAAGAAGAGTAGCATGCCATTACCCACTCGAGTAGCCTACACTTAAACCATTAAACTTTAACTTTATAATATGTCTAATGTGGCTGTCTTGGGTTTTATAATAATTTATATCTGTTAGTTCTTCTGCTATGATTAATCATATCAGAGCTGAACCCCTAACGTATTTAGCTAGAATAATTTAATCTCTTCCTCTAAATATAGATACGATACAAGGTCATTATAGATGAAAAGATCATGCTGAGACTATGAGACAACAGGAAATTAGACTTATATAGAAGAGTACTACATGTAATTTTGAGTCCTAATCCTCTAACTATAGCATAGCGAGGGCCGTAAGTACAGTATTCATATAGAAGATTTAAAGTCTTTAAGTATTATGTAGAATTATCTTTCAGAATAGTATTATTTGAGGAATAAAGAGAGATGAGAAATATTTATGAGTATACATGTATAAAGTATTTTAAGCTCTCTTTATACATTTCTATGTGACGTTATGGTGTAGGGTTATGTCTTCCCATACCATTCCTGTTGAGGATAAGCTAGAAACTCCTGAGGAGCGGTTAGGTAGGAGTATAACATTAAGGGATCGAATACTACTCTTATGGGGTCCTGCTGTTATAGCTCTAGGTGTTTCTATTGGGAGTGGAGAGTTTCTTATAGGTCCTTCTGTAGCAATTGAAACTGGTCTAGGTTTAGCATGGCTTGTTCTCATAGGCGCATTCCTTCAGACAATATACCTCTACTCGTGGGTTAGACTAATTGTCGCTTATGGAGAAACTCCTATAGCTATGATGTTTAGAATTCATATACTCGTCGGTGTCCTTGGAGCTCTCTTTGTTCCATTATCATTTATTTGGGGTGGGTGGGCGGCGACTAGTGCAGCGGCTGCTACAAGCCTCATAGTTGGAGATGTTCCTGGACCTGAGCATAGGCCTATAGTTATAACTATGGGAATAGCATTATTAATATTAACATTTATAATATTAACATTAGGTCATAGAGTTGCTAGAACTTTAGAGGTATTCAATTGGCTTGATCTCGGGTTCCTATTCCCAGTATTTATAATATTAGCTGTAATACTAACACCTTTATGGGTTTGGGGCGAGTTAGCTAAAGGTATTGTTTCATTTGGTTATATACCACCAGGTGTAGATTTAGTCTTGCTAGGAGCATTCTGGGGATTTACAGGGTATGCTACAGGTATAAACTATATTCTAGCTAATTACTTCAAAGATAAAGGTTATGGTATGGCTGCTAAGACAGGCTATATCCCAGCTATTGTAGGCGGTAAGACTATCTATATGTCACCTATAGGGAGATTATTCAGGTTAACTCCTGAGAATTTAGAAGCTTATCGTAGATGGATACGTATAGCTACTGAAGAATTAGTCTTCATATTCTTTATAGGGGCTCTCATAGGTATGTGGATACCTATGACTCTAAGCTATGCAATAGCTAGAGGATTAGAACTAGAAATTACATGGGGTATACCGGCATGGCTTGGATTAGCACTCAGAGAACTAGGCTGGGGGTCCGCAGGCTTCATATTTGGAGTTATAGTAGCTATTCTTGTACTCCTTAAGACACAATTAGGAGTCGTTGATGCTGTTGTAAGAGCTCTTGTTGATGCGTTCTGGAGGCTTGAGAGTGTTAGGAGTATTGCTCGTAATGACGTTAGGGTAATCTACTATGCTATTCTAGCTATATACTTAGCGTGGGCTTCACTAGCCATGTTCTTTAGGGCACCATTTGTTTTAATACTTATTGCTGCTAATGCTGCTAATGCTGCAGCAATTTTAGGAGTGCCAGCCTTAATATACCTCAATTATAAAGTTGTACCTAAAGAGTTAAGACTACACCCTATATTAATAATATTGAATTTAGTCTTCATGGTGCTATGCCTCGTATTCCTAGTAGCTGCTGTAGGAAGAACTCTCGGATACTGGTAGTATGCCTAGATCTCATATTTCTTTTTTCTTTTCCCAATAATTATTTCTCATAATATAACATATAAAGTATTAAGTAGTTACTAATTAGGTTAGACATGGAAATAAATTCTAGAACCTATTACATGTCACCTGTGTTAATAGATTTTTAACTAGGTAACATGTCTAAAAAGTATTTAGTATTTAAAAGTCCTAGCTCTAATAATTAATCCTTGGACTTGATGCATGAGATTTTATCTTTAATTTATGGTGAAATTATCATGAGTATTTTTAGAGAGGTTATAAGCTATGCTAGTAGGATTCTAGTAGAGAGAGAGAATGAAGTTAAGCTAATACTCACAGCTCTCTTAGCTAGAGGTCATATTCTTCTTGAAGGAGTCCCTGGTGTTGCTAAGACTTTAACTGCTAAGACTATAGCTTCTCTAATAGACCTTAAATTTAATAGAGTTCAAATGACTCCAGATCTACTACCTAGTGATATTACAGGTAGTTATATCTATGACCAGAAGAGTGGCGAGTTTAAGCTAAGGCTTGGCCCTATATTTACTAATATACTACTAGTTGATGAGATAAATAGAGCATCTCCAAGAACTCAGTCAGCACTCTTAGAGGCTATGCAGGAGAGGCAAGTAACTATTGAGGGTACTACTATAGCTTTAGATGAGCCTTTCCTAGTTATTGCTACACAGAATCCTATAGAATTTGAGGGTGTCTTCCCCCTCCCAGAAGCTCAGCTCGATAGGTTTATAGCCAAAGTTAGTGTAAATTACCCCTCACATAAGGGTTTTATAGAGGTTATGATAAGGGTTGATGAGATAGAAGATACTATTAAAAACCTTAAACCCATTATTAGTAAGAGTAAAGTACTTGAAGCTATTGAGGAAGCTCGTAGAGTTAAAGTAGAAGACTCGATATATGAGTATGTAGCATTAATAGTAGAAGAGACTAGGAAACATCCATATATTAGACTAGGAGGCTCTCCTAGAGCTGGGATATCTTTAATTAGATTAGCTAAAGCATGGGCCTACATTAATGATAGAGACTACGTTATACCAGACGATATTAAAGCTGTAGCTATACCAGTATTATCTCATAGAATAATAATTAGACCAGAATATGAAGTTGAAGGAGTAAATACTGAGACCATAGTGAGAGATATATTGGCGAAGACACCTATACCGAGACCATAGGTGACCGCAATGCTAAGATTTAAAATAACAGAGACGGTGAGATGGCTTATTTATCTAAGCTTATCAATTATACTCTTCATCTTATCCCTAATATTCCTATTATGGGGTGTAAGCTACATGGAGAGAGGATTAATTGCAACATCTCTACTTTCAGCATTAACAGGATTTACTCTACTCTCAGCATCACTCTATACTCTAAGATTATCAGCATACGTATACGCATTATCTAAAGGAGAAGGTATAGAGAAGAAATCTTAAAGAGATGTTAAACTATGACTATGAAACGTAAAACTAAGATAGTTATGGTCTCAACTCTACTAATACTATTACTACTATTAATAGGTATTATAGGGATTTTAGAAAAAGGCCCTATAATAATACCTGTATTTATTGGAGCCCACCCAGCAAACAATGGTCCTCTAGGCTTATCTAATCTATATGAAATGCTTAGATACAACTATACAGTAATTCTTGTAACAAACTGGAGTAAGATTATAGATAGCTTAGAAGAATGTAGTAATATTTTAATAATCATAGTATCGCCTGAAGCTCCATATAAGAGAGAAGAGGTAGAGAGTATACTTGATATAACACGGAAATGTAGGAGTACGAGTATTATTATTGGAGATGAAACTGGGAATACTAATATGATCTTAGAAGCTATGAGATCCAATACTAGAATACCGGGTTACTCACCAGAAGGGCAGTATCCAATTGTCTACTTTAATACTCCATGGGGTTGGAGTGGTATACTAGTACTTGATAGGCCATCAGTATTGACATTACTATCCTTAACTCCTAACTTAACACCTATAGGTGTATTAGCTACAACTACCTCCCGTGCTATTAGTGAAAGTACTGTGTATTCTATAGTAGAAAACTTAGGTAATATTACGGTATTAGTTGTAGGAGATGGCTCTATATTCTTAAATCAAGTTATTAGATCGAATACTACTATGGATTATAGAGGTTTCATAGAGTCTATGATTAAATTCATGTGTAAGCATAATTGTACTATACTACTAGAGTCTTCTAAAAGTCAGGCAGTACATCCTAGAGATGCTTTCAGAATGCTCAGTGATCCAAGTAAGGCGTTATTAGTAGATCCAATTTCTCTAATTATATCGTTTCTAGTTCAAGTAATCCACCCATCAACATGGCTTCCTCCACTATTAGACTACCTTAATAGGCTCATATTTAATCTCTTAAATATTGACTATGTTAGGGGGATGTTACTACTTATATCTATACTAGTAATAACTCTGACTATTATATCAAGAGAGAGGAGTGTTCCAGACGAGCCCCTACAAGATACTATTGAAGTTGCATGGTATGGACATGCTAGTTTTAGGAGTAAGCTCTTAGAGGGTGGAGCTAAACTTGATAAAACAGATTTCTTATCTCTCTATAGTATAGTTGACTCTCTACTAAAATCTACTACAGGTGTATCTCTGCAATCTCCAGATATTGTTAAGGTACTAGTATCTAGGGGTATTAATCAGAGAAAAGCTTTAGACTATTACGAGTTTATGAATAAATACTATGGGAGAGCATCTGGTAAATCTCGGTGGCCACTGATAGTTTTCTGGGGGAGTATTGTTAGAAAGGCTATTACTCTAAGTGAGGATATACTACGATCTATTGGATATAGCTTAATGGAGTATAGAGGTGTCGAGGAGAGATTAGTTTGAGCTCTATAGTATTACCTACTAGTAGATTAATGGCTTTAGTTATTCTAGCATCATCACTAATAGCTCTAGATTTATTTATGGTAGCTTCTACAGGGTTACTAGGATTAGCTATTATAGTATTTATCTTAATACTTAGAGTCTATGTTGTATTAGCTCAGACAGTTTTGGCAAATATTAGAGTAATAACTAGTTACGATGGTATTCGTGAGGGTGACCCGTTAAAAGTAGCATATACTATGTGTAATGAGACAGTAGTTCCTATAGCTATTGTAGAGCTCTCCCTAGCATATCCAGAGTACCTTAAGATTATTGAGGGTTCTCCTGGGGCTCTAATACTCATACCTCCTAGAGGATGTATAACTTATAAGACGGTATTCCTGGCTAGAGTAGGGAAGCACCGTATAGGTCCTTTAAGAGCAGTTCTAAGGGATCCATTTGGATTCTTTAAAGGAGCGGAGTTAAAGCTGGGTGATATCTTAGAAGTTAGTATTAGGCCTAGAGAGGGTGAGGTGCTTAGAAAAATTCTCCTAAATATAGCTAGGAGTACTGGGTTATCTAAAGCTAGAAGAGCGGGGGAGGGGTCAGAGTTCTATTTTACGAGAGACTATAGGCCAGGCGATGACCTTAAAAGGATATATTGGAAAGCTTTAGCTAAAATGAGGCTAGCTGTAAGAGAGTATGAGAGAGAATCAATGATATATACATTATTCCTACTACTCATAGATAAGAGTATGCTATACGGCCCATACCTAAACACACCTCTAGAACACATATCTAGGATTATAGCTATAGTGTCTAGGCACTTAGCAGAAAAGAATGATTGGATAAACTCAATTATATTAGCAGGTGGGAGACTACAGATAGGTATACCTGGTAGGGGAAGGAGAGGCTACGTTAATATAATTAATAATATATCATCTATAGATTATATGAGTATTATGAATGATAGAAGTGATAGTGAGAACTTAAAAGCTCTCCTAAGGTCGACTATTAGCACTATAGTATCAACTACTCCAAGAAGTCCAATTAATTTAATAGTGATAGCATCATTAGATAATGCTACTAGTGTAGCGTCTGAGCTTAAACATTTACAGTATTTAGGTAAATTCACTATACACATGTTTATCCCAATACCTCATCTCTACGGCTTAGAGAAAATTAGCCCATTTGAGAGAGCAATATATAGGATTAAAACTTTTAGTGATACTAGTAGAGCTCAGAGTATAGTAAGAGATATTAGAAGAACTGGTATTAGAGCTTTAGCTGTAACACCCTGGGATATGGCTACTAGGATAATTGCAAGAATTGAAAGAATGAGGGTGTAGGTTTATGAGGAGTATATATATTACAGTAGCTACTAGTATAGTATCAGCAGTACTTGCTTTCCCATTACTTGCTATTAGCTTGAGCATGATAGCTGGTTATACAATTGACTTAAAGGATATATTCGACTTACGTAATATCTACTCAACTATAAGGATAGCTTCTATACTTCTCTCGACGATTTTCATAATACTAGCAGTTCTAACTATTAACTCCATCTTATATGTTATAGCCTTAATATCACATGTAGTTATTGGTAACTATGAGGTCTTATTAAGTCCAATATATCTATTACCAATAATATTTTATGGGTTATTAAAGGTACTAAGTGAAGGTTGGAGGAGAGACCAAGTTAAATCTATTAATATATCAATCTCAGGCTTGCTATTAACAATAGTATCATTAATTGTAATTATATCTAGTGCAATCATATTATCTTACTATATAGGCTCAATAATATGGGGTTATATTATAGCTATTAGATCTATAAATATAGATGTTTTAGTATTAAGGTCTCTTGCTGATTTTCTAACTATTAATCCTCTAGGCTCAACTATTCTAGTAGGCTTATCTATAGTAGGCTTCTATGTACTCTTTAGGGAGTTTACTGAGATTCTAGTACTCTATATAAATCCATCTAGGCAAGTTGCTCTTAATGCTCTTAAATCTATAGATTTTGATGTACCATTTAAGCCCCCGCTATCCTCATTGAGAAATATGATTATATCATTATCGATAGCTCCTCCATTCTACTATCTCATAGCTCAGACCTTAGATAGATTCAATTTAATGCCAGAATCTCTAGTAGCAAGTATACTATTTAAGTGGCTTTTATCAGTCCTAGTATTAACTATTTTATGGATAATAGTTTCTAAGCTCCTAACGAGGCTTGATGAGAGTGATCCATCACTATTAAGTATTGCCTCCGGTCTAATACTTATATTACTACTCTACTCTCTAGTCTACATACTTGGATTATGGGATCCACGTGCAGAGAGTTTAAGCCTTGAGAATGTTGATCTGTATTTGAAGAGAGTAATTTTTAACTACTACTCTACTCTATTTAGTATAGTGGAGTTGATACTAATCTTACTAGGTGTAGCGCCATGAGGGCATTATGGTATATAGGCTTATTAGTTATTATGCTATCATTACCTATACCAGCCTATTCTCAGGAGGATTTAATAGCATCTCGAATACATACTCCTGGATTCCCAGCTTTATTAGATGAACATTACCTCAATGAAATCTTAAGACAGCTCTCTAATATGCTTAGAACACGTGATCCTAACATCTCAAATGCTTTATCTAAGATAGCTAATTGTAATAGTATTGAGTGTATAATAGGTGATAGTGAAGCATTTAGGATAAGTAATGAAGTCTTAACTACTAGTACTGGATTAGATTTGAATAAACTTAGGAGTAGTGGTTTAAATGAACTGATAAATACAATAGATGATCCTAGTATAAGAGAGAGTATTAGAGCCCTCCAAGAATCTGGTGTTGTAGACGAGAATAGCTTAAAAGATGTACTGAGTAGAGTTGAGAGCTCATATCAAACTGGGACTTTATCTAGTAGAGGTTATGCTGCATCATTAGAACTACTTAGGAGATTAGCTGAGTCAACCGGAGATAAGCAAACATTAGAGTATATAAGTAGAGAACAAGCAAAGCTCATTAAAAAATTAATAGCTGAGAATAGTAGCGTCCTAAGTAAGCTACTAGAGGCTATAGGCTCTAGACAGCAGCAGAACAGCGAGTTAAATAGAGGTGAGAATAGCTTTTCTAATACTAAAAGAACGTATTATGATAGAACGCCTAGACTATACTTCCAGGTGCCTAGCTTAAGCATACCATTAGATCTAATAATCTTAATACTATTAGCTATAATGCTAACACCATTACTATACATACTCCTAAGTTCTCTAAACATAGATAAGGCATTAAAAAGAGTTACTAGGAGTATCCTAGGAAAGGAGCTCACTCTAAGCTATGAGGGTAGGGTTAACCCAGTCATAGGGATGTATTGGGAAGCAGTTAGGCTAGTAGAGGAGGTTACAAGCAAATTAATAAAGAACAGTATGACACATAGAGAATACTATGAAAGTGTAAAGGAAGATATAGTTAATGTTAGAGAAGCATTCAAGGATTTAACGTATAGCTACGAGATTGTTAGATATGGAATGGTAGAGGATAATAGTATAGTCGAGAAAGCATCTCACCTCCTAAAAGAGATTAAGAATAAACTATATTAACCTTAAATTATGCCTGACCTGGCTTTAGAGAACGGGATAGTGTGCACTCTAATATGTTAAATTCTATCGACTCTTCTAAGAACTACAATGAATCCAGTAAATGGTGATATCCTAGATGGTCTAATAGATTCTAGTGTTACCTCTACTTCTCTCTCATAGGTCTCTATAACCTTCTCTATAATCCATCCCTTAGCATATAGTACTTTATCAGTTAACTTTACAAGTTGGTTCATTGAAGGAATAAATACTATTAGTGGAGCTCCACTCTTAAGGCTTAACCATAAAGTATCCAGTGCTTCCCACGGGTCTGGTATGTCTAGTACTGCTGAGTCTAGATTATTTTCGAATATTTTAGATCTAATATCTCCAACTTTAAACTCTATACATTCTAAGAGATTTGGGTTGAAGCTTAATATGTTCCTCTTAGCAACCTCTATATTATATGGCTTAATATCATAAGTATAGACTCTACCTTGAGGGCATACTATATTAGCTATTATAGTTGTTAGGAACCCACTCCCAGTGCCACCTTCTAGAATTCTAGATCCAGGTTTAAGGTCAGCCTCTAAAGCTATAAGTAGCGCATCCTTAGGATATATGACTTGGGTTACTCTTTCATAAAAATTCTCTAATAAATCTCTAAGTGTAGGTTTAAGAATATATGCTTCCCCATCGGCAAGCTCAATAACACTACCATAGCTCTTACTAACTATGCGTGAACCTGGAAGACTACCAGCTATGGTAGAGTAGACTCTATCACTATACACAGTAAAATAATATAGTCTAATTGAGCCCCTAGTCTTAACAGCTACTACTATAGGATCACCATTTCTAACAATAGCACCACTCAAGACTATAACCCAAGTATTAATTGTGAGCTACTTCCTTAAGCTTAAATCAAACTCATTTCAACACTATATAGTAGAGGAAAACACTATAATAACCATGATAGTAATATAGAAGGTATTGACATGTAGATGTGTCAGTTTAAAGGTTTTACTGTATTTCTACTATGTATGGTTAGTGGTTTCATCTAGGTAGAGTATGTTTTAGGTGTAATCCTTGGCTAGTAGGGAGGATATTGATGAGGTTATAAGTAAGGCTATAGAGAGTATTGATTCCATGATTGGGAATAGAACTATTAAGTTTATTAGGAGGTTAAGTGATACTATTAAGTTCTCGTTAAGAAACCGTTATAGAGTTCTTATTGTATTCTCAGGCTCAGATAATATGAGGATTGGGTTAGCGACTGCTAGATTACTATTATTCTATGAGAGGATACGTAAGAAGACTGGGGAGAAGAGTGAGCTTAGACTACTCTATGTTTTCCATGACGAGTTTGATGATGCTAGGATTAGAAAGGATATTGTTAAGAAGGTTTTGAGAGGACTCTCACATAGCATTGAGCCTACGATAACAGTATATGAGGAGAGTGAGAAATTCCTTGGAACCACATTCCAGCTTCTAGTTCTAGACCTAGTTAATGATCTCAAACCGAATGACGTGGGAAGGCTTATTAGCGTAGTTGAGGGTGGAGGCTTAATTATTATCCAAGCTCCGGCCTGGAATAGCTGGGATAATAGCCTAACTATATTCAAGAAGAATCTACTAGTCCCAGGTTACGAGAAGCCTAGACACATATTTATAAGCTGGTTTAAGAGAAAGCTCCTAGAGCATAGCAATATATTCGTCTACGATATAGATTCAGAGAGTCTTATTAGCGGTTCAAGTTATAATATAGAGTCACCTCCAAAAAGTGAAGTTAGAGTCCCATCTGAGAGCTTATTCCCTGAAGCTCTATATAGACTAGCCTTAACAGAAGATCAAGTTAATGTTATAAATTTAATTGAGTGGCTTTATGAGAAAGCTCCTAGAGGTAAGAAGAAGGTTATAGTTGTTACAGCTGATAGAGGTAGAGGTAAGAGCTGCTCCGTAGGACTAGGCCTCATCGGGCTCGCTAAGCTACTAGGAGAGGTTAAACATAGGGTTAGAATACTCGTAACAGCCCCAGAAGTCTCTAACGTCCAGAGCTTAATGGAGCTAGCACTTAAAGCTGCCGAGATTCTAGGACTAGACCCTAAGCCTATAAGGAAGGATGGCAACATTATAGAGATTCAAGGTAAAAAGTTTAGCCTAGAATACTGGGAGCCTTATAGGATACCAGAGCTTAGCGGAGATATAGTTGCTGTTGATGAAGCAAGCGGTATACATGTCCCACTACTACATAAAATATGGAGAGCTCATAGTAGGCTAATATTCGCTGCAACAATACACGGCTATGAGGGAGCTGGCAGAGGATTTAGTGTTCGATTCCTATCAGCTATCAAGAGAGATGAGAATACTATACTTAAAACTATAGAGATGCATGAACCAATAAGATACGCTAATAGAGACCCGGTAGAGAAGTGGCTCTTCGACGTACTACTACTCGATGCAGAGCCCGCAGAACTTGATACTATAGACTTAGAAGACATTAAATCAGGGAATCTAGAATATGTTAAGCTAGACACAGCAGAATTATTCAGTAAGAGTGGAGAGAACACCCTAAGACAGCTTTTCGGCATATACATCCTAGCACACTATAGGAATGAACCAGACGATTTAGGCCTCCTAGCTGACGCGCCACACCACATTATTAGAGCTGTTAAGACAGCTAGAAGCGGTAAGATTGTATCAGCTATTCAGATAGCCATAGAGGGAGGCTTAGATGATGATCTCATAGATAGACTCCTTAGAGGCGACAAAATGCCAGGTAATATTATTCCTGATAGGCTACTAAAGCATGTTCGTATCAAAGAACTGGGTAAAATGAAGGGGTGGAGGATAGTTAGAATTGCTACCCACCCACTAGTCCAAGGTATGGGCATAGGGTCTAGAGCTCTAAAATTCATAGAAGAGGAAGCTAGAAGTTTAGGATTAGACTGGGTTGGTTCAGGCTTCGGCGTTAACGAGCAGTTGCTAAGATTCTGGTTAAAAAATGATTTTAGAGTTGTACACCTAAGCCCCGATAGGAACCCGGTGAGTGGAGAGTATACATCTCTAGTAATTAAGGGGTTAAATAGTAATGTTAATACTATAATTGACCATATTGTTAGAGAATTTAAAATTAAACTATTAAATAGCCTATATGATACATATAGAGACTTAGAAGTTGAAATAGCACGTTTAATGCTAAACCAAAAACCAGACGGTATAATACCTAGGTATAAGCTTAGAATGACAAAAATTCAAATTGATAGACTCTGGGCTTATGTATATAGCTTTATGACATACGAGACTGTAAACGACATAATATATGAACTAGCTAGAGCATACTGGCTACAAGATAAGAGTAGTAGACCAGAGATTACAGAAGACGAAGAGAGACTACTCATAGCCAAAGTACTACAAGGAAATAGCTGGGATAAAGTAGAAGAAATACTAGGATCTAGAATGTATAAGTTAGTAGCTCAAATCAAGGAAACTATAAGGAAAGCTGCTAAACACTACTTCAATTTAAGTGAGGATAAAAGCGTAGGATTAACAATTAAAGATCTTAAAGAAGAAGAGCTAACCTCATAAAATTCAATATATTACCTGAAACTTGGCATGTGGTCGAGCTCTGTAGAATTTGGGAATGTAGCCCTAAACCTCCCTAGAACACTTACCCTTTAGGGCGGGGGAGAAGTCAGATAGTTATATTAGTTATTGTTGAGTCTCTGAGCTTAGCTGTATAGCTGTTTTTCTGAATGGGCATGTTTTCCAGTACTTCTCACATTTTATTACAGAGTCTTTTACTATTGGCTTCTCTACTACATTACACCAAGCTATGTAGTATCCTTCTTTCTCTATTATCTTGAAGAATTCACATTGCGAGCTTGGTTTAATATATAATGCGTATATTATTGGGAATACTATTTTCTCTTTAGGTTGCATATCTTACACCTCTACTATTGTTCCTGATTCTCCCCTTAAAACTCTTATAGCTTCTTCTAAGTGTCCTATAACAGTTTTATTCCCACTCTTCTCTGTGAAGTTAATAGCTGCTAATACTTTAGGGCCCATAGATCCTGGTGGGAAGTGGCCTTGCTCATAGTATCTTTTTAGTTGCTCTACTTTCACTTTCCTAAGCCATTGCTGATTTGGTTTACCATAGTTTAAAGCTATAGCTGGGACATCAGTCAATATTACTAGGATATCTGCTCCTAACTCTAATGCTAAGAGACTAGATGCTGAGTCTTTATCTATAACAGCTTCTATAGACTTAAGCTCTCCATCTTCTAAAATTACAGGTATGCCTCCCCCTCCTACAGCTATTGGTATAGTATTTTGTGATAATAGTGCTCTAATAATGTCAACTTCTAGTATTTTGACTGGTCTAGGACTTGGAACTACTCTCCTATACCCTCCTCTAGGATCCTCTCTGAAAACCCACTTATGTTGCTTAGCTAATAGTTTAGCCTCTATATCAGTATATATTCTTCCAATAGGTTTAGTTGGATTTAAAAACTCTGGATCATCACGCGATACGAGTACCCTAGTTGGAACTACCGCAACCCTCCTCCTCAATCCCCTACTAACTATCTCCTTCTCTAAGCTATGTGCTATCATAAACCCAATCCATGCTTGAGTCATAGCTACAGCTAGGTCTAATGTTTGCCTAGGGTAATCTATAGGTAAGTACTCGAAAGACTCCATGAGGTAACCTACCTGCGGGCCGTTACCATGAGTTATTACAATATCATAACCTAGAGCTATGATATCAGATAGAGATTTAGAAGTACTATTAACAGCTCTCCATTGATCCTCTGGGTTACCTCGACTACCAGGCGGTAGTAGGGCATTGCCGCCTAATGCTACAACAGCTAACATTACTCTCTCCTCTTCGCAGTTCTTTCTAGAAACTCTTCTACAATATCTTCTAGTGATGGACCCTCAATTATTTCAATATCAAAATAGGCCCTAACTATAGGTTTACCTGGATCTATAAGCCTACTCAAGTTAACAGGGCTACCGGATACTATAACATCTGCTGGTACTCTCCTTAAAGTCTCCTCTAAGTCTCTAAGCTGATCCCTAGTATAGCCTGTGCTTGGAACTACTTTAGACATATGTGGATATAGTGTGTAGAGCTTAGCGATTAAGCCTATAGCGTAAGGTCTTGGATCTACTATTTCTAGGGCATTATACTTAACTGCTGCTACATAGCCGGCACCATAAGGTGCTTCTCCATGTGTTACAGTTGGTGAATCTTCAACTACAACAACCCTCTTACCTCTAATAAGTTCAGGCTCTTTAACATAGACATTACTAATAGCTACAGCTATCTTAGCTTTAGGGTTTATAGTAGCTACATTACTCTTAACTCTCTCTATATCTTCTTTCCTAGCTTGATCAGCTTTATTTATAATTACTACGTCTGCTAGCTTAATATTAACCTCTCCTGGGAAGCTTGAAATCTCCTGGCCGGGCCTCATAGCGTCGGTTACTGTTATCATATAATCTGGTTTTATGAATGGTAAGTCATTATTACCTCCATCCCATAATATTACATCAGCTTCTCTCTCTACGACATCTAATACCTGTTTATAGTCAATCCCAGAGCATACTTTGAAGCCATTCATAATGTAATGCTCATACTCTTCTCTCTCCTCTAGAGTAACATTTTTCAAATCTAAACTCTCAATACTATCAAAACACTCTACAATACTATCCTCAAAACTCCTATAAGCCATAGGATGCCTTATAGGTATGACCTTTAAACCTCTACTAGCTAGTATCTTAGCTATCCGTCTAGAAACACTACTCTTACCAGATCCTGTTCTAGTAGCTGTTACAGCTATAACAGGCTTCCTAGATTCTAGCATTATATTATTAGGTCCTAGAATCATAAATGAAGCTCCAGATGCTAATACTCTACTTATGATCCTACCCACACTATTATACGTTAAATCACTATATGATAAAACAGCTATATCAACATTATAAGTCTTAATTATATCTTCAAGTATATCCTCAGATACTATAGGTATACCCTTAGGGTATAGTCTACCTGCAAGCTCTGGGGGATAAACTCTACCCTCAATACCTGGAATTTGCGTTGAGGTGAAGGCTACAACTTCAAAATCACTATTATCCTTGAAGAATAAGTTAAAATTATGGAAATCTCTCCCTCCAGCTCCAAGAATAATAACTCTCATAGGTCTACGCATACTTAACCCTCCGTTATTCTCCTATAAATAATATTATTGAATAGAACACTTATATATGTTGACGTTACTAAATGTAACACTATTTAAAGTTATAAGCTTAACTCGTATGAGGATAATAGGATAAAGTTGGGAGGCGTAAAGATTGAGTAATCCCTCAATCCAGGGATACGCTAGATTTATCTTGTTTATAGCTAGAATTTCAGTAATAATAGCAATTACATCATTAATCCTACTATTGGCATTAGGCTTTTATCTTAGAATACTCCCAGCTATAAAGTATGGATTAGAACTTGATGAGGCAGATCCTTGGATAATGTACTGGATAGCTGAGCAATTCTATACTAATGGATTATTTAGCTTTAATGAGCTTAGAGGATCTAAGTTATTCTGGTATCCATATGGAAGAAACTTCCTCAGCCAGGAATATATTGGTACTGCATGGATAGCTACAGCTACATATCATTTAGTTAAATTTACTGGAATTACATTAAAAGATTGGATAGCATTATTTCCAGTATTTGCTGGGATTTTAGCCGCTCTCCTCAGCTACGTATTAGTATGGGTTTTAACAGGGTCTAGATTAGGTGGGCTAGTATCTGTAGCTCTCTTCTCACTACTTCCAGGTGCTATAGGTAGGACTACTGTAGGTTTTGTTGAGAAAATGGTTATAGCATTAGTATTTATGACTTTATTCTATATACTCTTAGCCTTAGCTCTCTCTAGTAGAGGTAAGGCTAGGATATTATACTCTATCCTTGCAGGTTTGTCTGCGGGGTTCATATCTTTTATATGGGGTGGCTACCATTTTATAACTGTCTCCTTTACCCTAATAATACTGCTTGATCCCCTAATACATGGAGGATCTGATAAAAGTAGACTTTTAGTATACTCTCTCATATCTATACCCTTCATAGTGTTAGCCTCGATTTATCCCGGAGTTGGCTATGAGTACTTCATCTCAGGTTTAGGTTTTAGCGTTATAGCGTCACTTATACTATATGCTATTATAAGTTTCTGGGATAAATCAGGGTTAGGCGCCAAACTATTTCCATTTAATAGGCTCTTATATGCCTGGATTCTAGCTTCAGGCATAATTGGAGGGTTAGCTTTAATAGTTACGGGTACTCTAAGTGTTCCTGGCAGGCTCCTACTAGCTCTCGGTATTAGAGAGTTTAGTCCTCTAGCTGAGAGTGTAGCTGAGCACGCTTCTCTAGCATGGAGTATGCTTTTTAGAGAGATTGGTGTATCACTATTAATAACGGTTATAGGCTTAATGTATTATGCCTATAAGCTTTATAGTGGGAGGAGGTATCCCGTTGATCACTTAATCCTAAGCTTATTCATAATGGCTCTAATCATAACATATGCTGCTAAGAATATGGCTTACTTCCTACAAGTAGCATCATACTACACTTCACTAACTGCAGGCTTAGCAGTAGGGTTATGGATGTCTAGTGAGAAGATAGTATTAGAGGGGAAGCGTAGGGGGTCAATTGTAGTAGATGATATGAGGCTATTCATAGCGCTAGTAATAATAGTAATAGTTTTACTAAGCTCAGCCTACTACGCTAAGTCAAGCTATGATGTTAATAGTCTTAGGGCACCACAGATACTAACCTCAGGTTTATCAGTATTCTTTAGAGGAGGAGAGGCCCTAGTACCCATTAATGATGCATGGATTAGAGCCCTAGAATATATAAGAGCTAATACTAGCGAAGACGCTCTAATAGTAAGCTGGTGGGACTACGGCTACTGGATCTCAGTAATAGGCAGGAGGCCCTCAGTAGCAGACGGATCTACATGGAATGAGACTCAAATAAGAATATTAGCTAGAATACTAACAGGAGACGAGGATGAAGCATCTGAACTACTACAATTATTTAAAGCTAAACCAAATAATACCTACATAGTATTCTATGAGGGCTATATACTAGTAAGATTACAAAATACTACAGACGTGTTTGCTATGCCAATATTCACTCAGCAAATTCAAGGAGCTAACTTCATAGTAATGCATGGTGTTGCAGATTTCCCTAAATCATTCCAAATGCTTAGAATAGGTTATAGGATTGACCCGTTCGCCCCATCACCATTCGGTACAGAATACTCAAGCCAGGTAATTAGTAGTCAGTTTAGGTCACTACACTTTCCAGGATTCATAGGGTCACCTGAGGGTAATGTAAGATTAGTTCTAAACTCTCTAATATACAAGTTTGGTCTTGAAGGATTAACACATATACCTAATAAAGGGATAGCGAGTAAATGTCCAACACTATCGGATAGGAATGTAAATGTAATACCTATGGTCTACGATCCAGCCATGGGCCAGCCAATACCAGTACTCAATATTGGTGGGTCTAAGAGGTTTTCCCCAGAAGCTATTATAGTATCCTGTTTCGCAAGCGAGACTACAACTGATAGAGTACAAGATTATGCTGTTATAGTATTTATTTATAGGTGGCTAGGTTAATAGTCTCTATAAGTAACTCAACCTAATAGATATTTAGTCAAATAAAAGCCCCTCTCTCTTTAAATCTTTTATCTTTAAATAAGCATTTGGGGCTATAGCTGTGTACATAAGTCATTTTAGATCAAGTATATTCAAAATACTGAGTGATATTAGGAGAGCTCAAGTTAAAATTAGAACATCTATCATGAGGCTTAAAGCGCTTGGCGATAAGGATACAGCTATTAAACTTATTGCTATGAATGATATCTTAGAGAGAATAGCTTTAAGACTAGAGACAATGCTCATATTAGGTTATGTTAATAGTGAGCTAGTAAAAACCCCTCTAGCTCTAACATATGCCATAGAAGTTCTAAAAGCTTATACTCCTCCAGATATACACTATACTATAACAATTACTCAGGAAGCTATCGAGAAACTTATAGTAGATACACTTAGAGACTTTCCACAAATCCCAATCGATAATCTGAGAAATGAAGCTAGACTCGTCTTAGAGGAAGCATTAAAAAATGCAGAGAGAGCCGTTGAGAAATCTTAGGAAATCCACATATATTTAAGTCTTCACATAGTAGATATTCTATGGATGAAGAATCCTAGCCAGACTGAATATGGTGAAGAGAGGATCACAATCTGACACAACTTGTATAGAAATAGTTGAGGTTTTATTAATTTAGAAGAGTTCATTAGCTAAGTTAAATAAGTCTTATAATAATTGGTGCTATGAGTCCTAGTATTATTGTTGCTATAGCTGATATTACTACAACAGCTCTATATCTATCCCTTATTATTCTACTTTGTTGAGTAGCAGCTGGTGTTACTATGTTTCTTAAAGCCCTAATATAGTATACTGAGCTTATACCGCTATTAACTAACGCTACTATTAGTAGTATTATAGAGTAGCTTGCTAGTGGTAGGAATATGAATAATTTACCCCAGAATCCTATTAGTGGCGGTATTCCTAGTAGGCTTGCTAGTAGTATTGTTGAAGAGATAGCTGTAGTATTATCTCTAGCTAAGAGGCCTCTAAGCTCTCCCTCTAACTCTCTACCAGCTTCCGCTACTAGAGTGAATAGTGGTGTCTTAGCTAAAGTGTAGGCTATAGACTGTATAGCTACTCCAGCTAAGGCTAACTTACTAACTGGGCTATTAGGCTCAGCTATTATAACTGTTAATGCTGATATAATATAGCCTACGTGTGCTATACTACTATATGCTAGGAGTCTCTGAAGGTCTAGGGTTGTAAGAGCAGCTATATTACCATATGTCATTGTAGCTATAGCTATAAGAGCTATTATAAAAGCAGCATCTAGAGAGCCGGCAAAACTTTCAGATATAATCCTAACAATTAAAGCTATAAAACCAAGCTTAACTATTCCAGCTACTATAGCTATAGGTCTCCCATCAGCCCTACCATATACACTTGGAAGCCACCAGTGGAAGGGTACTACTCCTAGTTTAAATCCAAAAGCTGCAAGAGCTAATGATAATACTAGGAATGCTTCAGACTTAAACTCTCTAGGTTTTATAGGTGTTATCAATTCTATACCGGCTCCAATTAGGGTTGCTGAGGCCCATAAAGCTATTATTAGTGTAGCAGTTGCACCTATAAATACATATCTAATAGCTGCAAGTCTACTCTCTCTATCACCTGGCAAAGCTACCATAACATAGCTAGCAACAGATACTAGAAGCCATGATGCTATAACAGTTATAATACTATTAGCACCAGCGAGATAGAAGAGACCAAATAGTATTAAAGGAATTAAGCTGTAGAATGCTGGATTACTAGGCCACACTATAGCATCCATATTTACAGCTATCAATACCAGAATAGCTGCTATAGATGCACCTAGTAGGATTAGAGATGTGAAGCTATCGTGAACAACTAAGCCGGCATAGAATTCATTTACACTACTAGTAGATAGTAGTATTATAGATGCAATAGTAAATGATGCTACGCCTACCCAAGACACTATAACTACCGCCCTACTCCTACCATAGCCTAGAGCATCCATTAAAGGTATTATGAGGGATGAAACAAGTGTGATATAGACTAAGATCTCAGCTATCATCAACATATCATCACCTTATAGCTATTAACGCTAGGAGTATGATTAAGACAGCTGATACTATATATAACGTAATATAGTAATCAGTTCTACCTCTATGAACCCCTCTAATATAATTAGCTATAATTGAGCCTATAGATGGTGTTAGTTTATGGTAAGTGTAGTCTATGCTTTCATCAATATCTAATGCTGTATTAGCAACTCTAAGCCCGCCATTCTTGAATATAGCGTATATAGCTGGGTTAATAAGCCACCTATCATAGAGGAAGTCATAGATTACTCTTGAGAGCCTATTCTTAGCAATTAACTCTGAAAAGTTAAGCTTAATTACGTAGTATACTATGTATACGGTAGCTATAGTAGCTGTAATAGCACTTACTACTATTAATGTTAAAGTTGAGAGGCTAACACTAGCCTCATACCCGACACCTAGAGCTAATGTTAGCTCAGCAGCTCTCATGTATATATTAGAGGCTATAGGCCATGATAAGCCTATAGCTAGGGATGCAATGGCTAGTACTAGGTATGGAGTTAACATTACACTTGGGGCTTCCCCAGGCTTATGCCTAACCCCAGCCTCATATGGTGGTAGGTGTAGAACTCTTAAGACTAGCCTTATCGTATAAGCGGCTGTTAGCATAGCTGTTAGTATAGCTAGCCCAGATAGTAGTGGGGCTGCATGGCTTGATATATGTATTACTAGCTCTTTACTAAAGAATCCTGATAATGGGGGCAAACCGGCTAAGCTTAGACCTGCGAGCCATAGAGATAGTGCTGTTAACCTCATATACTTAGCGTAACCCCCCATAGGGTCAATAAACCTGCTATGAGCTACGTGTATAAGCCATCCAGCTACGAGGAATAATGCAGCCTTAAATACAGCGTGGCTAGCTAAGTGTGATAACCCTGCTATTAACCCCTCAGCTATAATCTCAGGTTTTAAAGTATGAACTAGTAGTCCAGCAGATGCTGCTCCTAAGAACATATAGCCTATCTGGCTAGCTGTAGAGTATGCTAGTATAAGCTTAATCTCATCAGATACTAGAGCCATAGATGCTAACATGAAGGCTGTCAGAGCTCCTATAACGGCTACAACTAAGAAGTAATTATAGAGCTCTTGTGTAACTAAGCTTGACACCTCGCCATGGACTAGTAAGGCTCCAGATAGTAGTATTGGAGTTAATCTAAGGAATAAGTATATACCAGCTTTCACCATAGTAGCAGCGTGTATTAGAGCTGATATTGGTGTAGGTCCTGTCATAGCTGTTACAAGCCACTCATGGAACGGGAACTGGGCACTCTTAGCTAGAGCTCCTAAGGTTAAGGTAATTAGTAGTAATGATAGTATTCCCTTAGAGGCCAGAGGCTCTAACCATTCTGGGGCTTTATTTACGAGCTCTACTATGTTAAATGTACCAGTCAGTGCATATAGTATGACTATACCTAGTAGTAGCCCTAAATCTCCTACTCTTGTAAAGAGTATGGCTCTAACACCACTATGAGTAGGCTCAAAAAACATTGGGAATCCTAGAGCATACCTACCTGGTTTTCCAACCCACTTATCCTCCTCATCAGTATACCAGTGGCTTATTAAAGCATAACTGCAGAGCCCAGTGCCCTCCCAGCCTATAAACATTAATATGAAATTATCAGCTAATACTAGTAGGAGCATGCTACCAACGAAGAATGTAAAGAAGAAGAAGTACCTACCATAACCCCAGTCTCCCTCCATGTACTTAATGCTATAGACTGCTATAAGTAGGCTAACCCATGATACTATTAGAGACATAATCGCAGATAATCCATCAAAATACGTCCCTAGAGTTACGTTAATCCATGGAATCCATATAATGTCTCCCCCAGAGTATATTACTCTACCCTCAGATAATACCTTATATGAAGCATATGAAGCTATAATTGCAGAGACTAGTATGCTAAAAACACTAGTATAACCGTAGAATCTCTCATCTCTAACCCTAGCTAGTAAACCTAAAGCTATAATAAATGATCCTATAAATGGAGCTAGCCATGAGAAAATCCAGGGGAATAAAGACTCATATTCCGCCATAACCCTCACCTAATTATAGGTTCTAATAAGTATCCTACAGCATCTCTAAGAGGTAATATTATTAGACCTATCATGAGGAAGAATACTACTCCAGATACGCCTAGAATTAGTATTGTGACTTTAAATTGGTCAATATTCTCAAATACACCCGTAACTCTAACTCTACCAAAGAATATTCTCCTCATAGCTATGAATGAATAAACAGCTGTAATAATGAAAGCAGATATTACAGCTATAGCTATAGTGATAAGGTCTATTTTAGATGCTGGGTTATAAGCTTGAACTAGCCCTATGAGTATTAGGAGTTCTCCCCATAAGCCTACAGTTGGAGGTATTCCAGATAAATGCATGAAGCCTATTAGAGCTAGAGAAGCCATAGCAGGATATACTCTTGCTAGCCCACCCATTAAATTCATGTCTCTTAGCCCTCTAACCTCTGTTATAAATACCCCTGATATCATGAAGAGTACAGCTTTACCTATGGCGTGGCTTAGATAATGTATCATTGCTCCAGCTACTCCGAAATATGTGAGTGTTGAGACCCCTAATAGTATATAGCCCATTTGACTTATACTAGAATATGCTAGGAATCTCTTAAAATCATTTTGTCTTAATGCTACAAAACCCCCATATATTATGGTAGCAAATGATAAGATAACAAGGATACTCTTTATACTAACCATAAACTCTGGAAAGAGTATTATGCTAAATCTAGCTATAGCATACCCAGCTATGCCTATTAAATTAGGGGATAGTAGGGCTGATACAGGTGTTGGAGCTTCAGCGTGAGCGTATGGGAGCCACATGTGCACACCTATAATAGCCATTTTAATCATTAACCCTAATAGTATCGAGATAGGGGCTAAGATAGCTAAGCCTCTAAGATCTAAATCTGCATATACCCTATTATAGCTGAGATCCATACCTATAATATCAAATCCTCCAGTATTCACTCCATAGAATAATATGCCTACTAGGAATAAGGCTCCCCCAATATGAGTCCAGACGAAATACATTAATGCTATCCTAAGTCTATCACCATATCCATAGTAAGCTATTAACGCGAAGGATGTTATCAATGATATCTCGAGGAATATAAAGAATTCTATAAGATTAGTTGAGTAAGCCATACCTAGCATAGAGGATGAGAAGGCGTTATAGAGTATGTAATATGCGTAAATCCCTGGAGCCTCTACACGCTCCCTTCTTAACTCATCTATTCTATGCTCCATATACTTAATACTATATACTGAGACTAAAGCTGTTACAATTGAAATCCCTAATACAATTGGTAGGGAGACTCCATCAATTACTAGCATAAAGTAGCCTATACCATAATCTGTTAAATTTAGAACTATTGGATCCTTTACAAAACTAACTCTCTTGATGCCAAGATAATAAACTGAAATAAATGCTGGAATTAAGAGTATAAATGCTGTTAAGTATGATAAGAGACGCGTATTGCGATGCTCTAGCGTTAATAGCTTGAATAGTATAGCTAGTAGTGGAGGTGCTAGTACTGTAACCCATAGTAATGGTATTTGGAGCTCCATACTCATACACCAGGCTCTTCTAGCGGGTCTGATAATAGAGTCTTAACAGACCTATACATTGACAATATTAAAGCCATAACTATTACAACCTCTCCTGCAACAACTGATACGAGTATTATCGCAATCATTGTAGCTAAATGAGGATTCCCCCCTATAAATATGAGCATTAATAATATCACTGAATTAAATATAACCTCTATTGATAAAAGCTGCCTTATAAGGTTCCTTGAAGATACTAAACCATACACACCTATAGACGCTATCACTATAGCCGTAGTTACAATAATATAGGATAGGAGGAGCATAGTTCAACCCCTCCTAGCTACAGCTAGAGCCTCTAATACAGTGACAGCTAGTGCTACTAGTAGTACAGCTAGTAGAGGTGCATAGTGTGTAAGTAGAGAGTTTGCTACAATACTAGAGTCGACAGATACTGGGAAAGCGTATTGGGTAATATTAATCCTAGAGAATGCTAATGCTAAGATAATAAGAGATATTAAAGCTGCTATAATACCTCTACCCCTATTCCAGGTCTCTAAACCACCCCCACCAAGCATAGATATAGATATTATTATAAACATAACTGCTGCACCTACATAGACTATTATTATGAATGCAGCAACTAGATAGTAGCCTATTATAGCTGTTAAAGCAGCTGTCAACCCCCCAAGTACTGCTAGTAAGCTACTAGCATATACTAGGTCTCTAACACTAACAACTAGTAATGCTACAACTATAGATGCTATAGATGTTACTAAAGCCAATAATACTAGTATATTAGGGTCCACTGCTCTTCACCCTCTTAACTAGACCTCTCTCCTCATCGAACTCATAGGTAGTAGGTAGTCCTTCCCTAATAACAGGCCTCTGAGGCTCTTCTTGGAATGTGTTTAGAGTTAAGAACATATCAGCTAAGCTCTCATATACAATATCCTGGAAGGGGGTATGGTATAAGGCTTCAGTAGGACATATATCGACACAGAAGCCGCAGAATATACATCTCTGATAATTTATAACTGGGTACTGCTTCATTTTAGGCTTATCTGGATGCTTAGGATCTATCTCGGAGACTCTAACCATCTTCATTGCTGCTGAGGGGCATATTCTAGCACATGACGCACAGCTTATACACTTATCTTTAATAAAGACTATGAACCCCCTGTAGTTAGGCCTATGCTCTATGTACTCCTTAGGGTAGAGTAATGTTAGCCTCTGAGGATTAATAAAATATTTTACTCCTATAGCTAGCGCGTGTATATTAGACTTAACACCATCAAATAATCCTCCTTTCCTCTTTAAACTCTTCAGAGATACTCTTGCAGGCACTCTAAACCACCTTAACTATTAAACACCAACTTAATTTATACAAAAACAACTTATATATTTTCTATTTATATATCTATCTATATAAACCTAAGTTCATATAGTAAACCCCACTATTATAGCCCACCCTAAACCTAGAAGAGCTAAGGGTAGAAATAGTTTCCACGCATATTCTAGGGCTTGATCTAACCTATACCTACCATAGACAGCTCTTAGGAAACTCATAGCTAATACTATGATAGAAGCCTTAATAATTACGATTATAGATGGAACTATAATGCCCATCAATGGACCTGAGTCTAGGGGCGGAGTGTAGGGCGCCCATCCACCTAAGAATACGATAGCTAAGAGTATAGAGTATATGAATCTTCTTATATAAGCGCCGCCCATGTTTAAAGCATATAATATGCCACTATACTCTGTGAATGGTCCAGCTACAACTTCATGCTCAGACTCGGGGATCTCGAATGGGAATGCTGATGTAGACATTAATATTGCGAGAAACGCTGCTAGGAAGGCTACCGGGTTCAGTACTATAAACCATTTAAGGGGAGCCTGGTATTCAACTATACTTACTAGGTTAAATGTTGAGGTAGAAGCTGAGACTGATAGTATTGAGATAACCGCTATTAGCTCATAAGCTGTTATAATATATGATTCCCTAAGACTACCTATTACTGCAAACTTATTATTACTAGCCCACCCAGCTACGATTAAGAGTAGAGGGGGGACTGTTGTTAATGCTAAAGCTACCAGTAGACTATAATCCATAGATGGTATAGGCCAGAAGGTTTCAATAGGAGACAAGGGTATAAAGACTATGGGTAGAAGAGTTATTATCAAGGCAGCTACTGGAGCTAATATAAAAGCCGTCTTATCAACACTAGTAGGTATTATAACCTGTTGCAAAACATACCTAATCATATCAGCAATTATATTAAGGAACCCGCCTAGTTTAGGACTGGCCCAGTATGGTCCTATCCTCCTCTGAACTCTAGCTGCAGTCTTCCTTTCAAACCATATAGCTATCATAGCTATCAATAGAGATCCTAGAAATCCTACTATTAAGACCTGCCATAGTGGAGGGTAAGCTATAATATATAGTAGTGTCTCTAACACCACTCAACCTCACCTATCAGACTCTGGGGGGAAGTAGTCTATGCTACCATATATTGCTGGGAGATCCATTAGCTTATGTCCTGGGACAATATACTTAAATACTATAGCATTCCTAGCTGATGGTGTAACAACTCTAACTCTATAAGGTACTGTTCCCCCATCACTCTCCACGTAATAAAATATCTCTCCTCTACCAGCCTCTCCTCTAGCCACAGCTTTCCCAGCTGGGATCTTCATAGAGGCATGTACTGGTAATAATTTAACTCTCCCTGTTTTCTCATATATTTCCTTGTGTAGCTTAGGTAGTTTATCGTAATCATCCTTACTTAATATAAGCTCTCCCTTATGCCTCTCTAGCCAGTCTACAGCTTGCTCTATGATATTAAGGCTCTGTTTAATCTCCTCAACTCTAACCCATGTTCTGGCTAGAGCATCTCCTTCCTCATAGACTGGTATCTCGAACTCTAGCTCATCGTAAACCTCGTAAGGCTCAATTAATCTAACGTCATATTTAATACCACTACCTCTAATATTAGGACCTACTATGCCTAATTCAGCTGCTAAGCTCTTAGATATAACACCTACACCTTCAAGCCTCTTAACTATAACTGGGTTATCAAGAAATATTCTCTGGTACTCTATAAGTCTTCTCCTCATATACTTAACAGCTCTCCTAGCCATCTCGGGGAAGTCTTGGGGCATATCTCTCCTAACACCGCCTGGAATAGGGTATGTGTGTGTAAGCCTAGCTCCTGTCAATATTTCTGCAAGCTCTACAAAGACTTCTCTATCCCCAAAAGCCCACATATATGCTGTAGAGTGGCCTAGAAATACTCCAAATATACCAAACCCGTATAGGTGTGATGCTACCCTGTTAATTTCACATAGTAGTACTCTGAGATAACTAGCTCTAGGGGGTGGGGCTTTATCCATTAACTTTTCTAATGCATTAACATACGGTACTGTTATGTTACATGCATCTATAATAGTCATTCTCTCTAAGAGAGGTATTGGTTTAAGCCATTCCCTCACTTCACTAAGTTTCTCCATAGTTCTATGAACATAGCCTATGTCAGGGTCAGCTTCAGCAATAATATCCCCATCTAATCTGACAATTATCCTCATATGCCCTGAGCCTGGATGCTGTGGACCGATGAAAACCTCATATACTTCTTTCTCTATCTTCCTAACCTGTATACCCCTAGTCTCGAGCTCTTTAATCGTAACATCACTAGTACTTGTGGGGGATTCCTTCATAGATACTCTCCTCTTTAACTATAAAGTCTTTTCTTAAGACTTTCTTCTCGGCAAGCTCAGGTATGACGAGTAGTGGTCTTAAATCTGGGTGTTCTCGGAATATTACACCAAAGAACTCGTATACTTCCCTCTCCTGGAATTCTACACTCCTCCACACTTGGGATAAACTATCTATTACTGGATTATCTCTCGGGATATCAGCAGTTAGGCCTATAATAGTCTTAGCTAAGTCCTCATTTATATAGCTAGAGGCATGGTATACTACTCTTATCTTAGACTCTTTAGGGTAATCAATAGCTGTAATACTTTTAACATGGTCGTAACCCATACTTTTGAGTTTTAATGCGGCCTCTACGATATGGCTAGCATCAACAACTACCTCAATATATCCTTTACTAATACTTATACTCTTAACTAAACCCTCAAGATTCAACTTAATACTATTAATTATATTGTCTAGGCTTAAGGCCTCCACCATCTACACACGTCCTCCTTAGGACTTACATAGTCTCTATCATTCCTCCATCCTTCTATGAGCCACTTACTAGCAATATTCTTCTCTCTTATCTTCTTCCTGAGCTCTAGAATAGCTCTAGCTAAAGCCTCTGGTGGTGGGGGGCACCCTGGAATATATATATCTACAGGAACCACCTCCCAAGGCCTTACTATATTATAACTATTATAGAATAATCCCCCATCGAGAGCACATGCGCCCATGGCTATTACAAACTTAGGGTTAGGCATTTGCTCATATGTAATTCTAAGAGCACATGCCATTTTCCTAGTCACAGTACCTTCTATTACTATAAAGTTTGTCTGTCTCGGCCCAACCCATGGTAGGGCGCCGTACTGCTCAGCATCAAATCTAGGACTCCAAGTTGCGGCAAACTCTGCTCCACAACAGCTAGTCAGTAGGTGTACGGGCCATAGGCTAAATGTTGTAGCCCAGTCTACGATTTCACCTAGTTTAAGTTTACCTAGTAGAAGATCTCTAGCTCTTCTAGCAGCTATGTTTAAATTCCCAACATATACTCTATCTATACTACTACCCTTCAAATCCCGCCACCTCTAATCTAAAATCCAAGACTCAATCCTCCTAGACTCTCTAATACCATAGATTAATAGTGGTATAAAGACAGCTAATAAAATAATGTATATGCTAAGTATTCTAGCCCTAATATCATGACTAGCTAGAAGTGTAAGAGCAAATAAGATGACTGCCGGCTCAACTGCTAGGAATAATACTAGGTAGCCGAAGTACTGCATAGAGACAGCTCTCCTAGCCTCACCTTTCGCTGGGTTCCCAGACTCATATCTTCTATACTTAAATACTTCACGATTCTCAATATCTGGCCTACCACTTGTAAGGAGTGCTAGAATATAGACTAATCCTAAAGTAATTATTAAGACTAGAGCTGGAATAACTACAATAGATAATATAGTTTTTACACTACTACTATATAATATATCAAGCAACACACTAACACCCAAAACATTTTATTTTAAAATTTAACTTATAAATTTTAAACTATACAAAGGAATATATATTTCTTAATAGTTAAGGTCCTAAGAGATCACTTAATGATAATAGGCTTGGTGGTAGTCCCTTCCTCTTCCTAATAGCTTTTATTAGCTCATCTAGCATTGTATCCGGTACTGGAGCCCATCTACTAAACTCTACACCCCAAAACGCTTTCCCAGCAGTAGCTCCTCTAAGCTCACTAGCTAGATCAAAACTTTCAGCTACTGGTATTTCAGCTATAACTCTAGCTGCCACTCCATGACTAATAACATCTAGTATTTTACCTCTCTTTCTAGCTAATAAAGCGGCAATACTACTAACGTAGTCCATAGGCAGTCTTATATCTAGTTTTTGCAAAGGTTCTAGTAGCACAGGTTTTGATGTTAATATCCCAGCCCATATAGCATTTCTAGTTGCCGGATATAGCTGCCCAGGCCCTCTATGAGCTGGGTCTTCATGTATTAAAGCATCATGTAATATGACTTTAATACCTCTGACAGGCTCCGCTGCTAATGGTCCTTCTTTAAGTGCTAATCTAAACCCTGCTATTATCGTATCCTTAACTTCTCTAAGGTACTGTACTCCAGCTGTTCTATCTACCATTATATTATAGTTATCATCTATAGCCCATATCCTCCTGGCTTCATCATAATCCCATCCAGCCTTATCTCGTAGTATTGCTGCTCTCTCCTTTATATCCTGGTCCTCCCTGACTATACCTTTAGCTATTAACTCTATGGTTTCCTCATTTAGAGGCTCAACGCTTATATATAATCTATTATGTTTATTAGGACTTTTACTTTCAAATACTTGGCTAGAGTCTCTAATAGTCTCTCTATAAACTACTATTGGTTGGGATGTTTTCACATCTACTCCAAACTTCTCCTTTAATATTGTTAAT
Organism: Thermoproteota archaeon; assembly: GCA_030549835.1. Lineage (GTDB taxonomy): Archaea > Thermoproteota > Thermoprotei_A > Sulfolobales > Acidilobaceae > DSZV01. The sequence goes on along the minus strand of JAUQQR010000005.1, from coordinate 2,866 downwards.
GCTATTTCAAGGTGTAATGGGCCCATACCTGATAATAAGTATTCTCCTGTCTCTTCATTAATCTTTAATAGTAGGTTTGGATCCTCTATTGTAAGTTTTCTAAGGGAATCTACCATCTTGGGTAGATCTTGAACTTTTAGAGGCTCAACAGCTATAGTTACTACAGGTTCACTCACATACCTTAAGTGCTCGAATGGGGCTGCTTGACTCAAGCTATTAACGCTAACAAGAGTTTCACCAGATCTAACATCTTCTATACCCATTAATGCTCCTATGTTACCAGCTGTAATAGCCTTAGTTATCTCTCTAAATGGACCCATATATAGACTTACCTGTAATACTCTAGCCTGTCTTCCAGCATTAACTAGGTAGACCTCAACTCCGGGCTCTAAAGTTCCAGAGAATACTCTACCTGTAGCTACTAATCCTGCTTTCTCAACTCTCACATCATTTATAAAGAATACAAGTGGACCGTTAGAGTCAGCATTAATCATTGCTTTGCCTAGTTCAGTATCCAAGTTCCCCCTCCATATCTTCGGTATTCTATATCTCTGTGCTTCCTTAGGATTAGGTATGAATCTTACAACCATATCTAGTAAAGCCTCATGTAAGGGCATTCTTTTAGATAATTGTGCTATAAGATCCTTATTATCAGTTTCGTAAGCTTTAATAACTTCAGATAAGCTAACCCCCTTCTTCCTAACCATTGGAACGCTTACTCCCCATTTATCTCTTGCGCTACCAAACACTACATTACCTTCAGCTGGGTTTATCTTCCATTTCTTCGCGAACTCTGTTTCTCCATAAGTTTCTATTAGGTTATTAACATCTCTAATGATTTCAAGAAATCTCTCTTGTAGTTTTTCTGGGGTCATTTTAAGCTCTTTTACTAGTCTATCAACCTTATTAATAAAGAGTACTGGTCTAACACGTTCCTCTAATGCTTGCCTTATTACAGTCTCGGTTTGGGTCATAACACCTTCTACAGAGTCTACTACTACAATAGCACCATCTAAGACTCTTAAACTTCTAGTTACTTTACCACTAAAATCTACATGACCTGGAGTATCAATTAGGTTTATAACGTAGGGCTTCCCGCCATACTCGTGGTATAAGCTTATATTAGCAGCTTTAACTGTTATTCCTCTCTGTTTCTCAACGGTAAGATAGTCTAGGACTAAAGCTTCTCCAGCTATCCTCTCAGATATTATTCCAGCAGCTGCTAGTAAGCTATCACTAGTAGTAGTTTTTCCGTGATCTACGTGGGCAATTATACCTATATTCCTAACTTGTTCTATATTACCCATAATCTTCTCAATTTCTGATACAACCTTAACCCTAGCACTCATTACATCCACCTATGCTAAAGACTTTATACGTAGACTTAAAAACCTGATAGTTAGCCCAAAATTTAATCATCTTTTATCATTACGTGAGGCCTCCTTAGTCTAAGAATAGGTCCTATAGGGTTACCTCTATATGTAAATGTAACTTTGACAGTGTCTCTACCTAACCCAATAATACTAGCTACTATGCTATTCTCAGCTAGGCTACTATGATATACTCTGGCGTAGAATGCTTTTATGAAAGCTTCAGTAAATTCTTCAGCAATACTACTCTCATCACTTAGAACGGCTAATACATTAACCCCGATAGGTGCACTTGTAGAGTGTCCTGCTTCCCTAGCAAGTTTAACCCCAGATACAATAATAGACACTATATTCTTTAAACCTATAGGATTAACTAAGACATCGTAAGCTCTAATAATACCAGGATTACCCCTCATATCACTAACAATTATAACTCTAGTAACCCCAGAGTGAATGGCCTCTCTAGCTAGATCCTCATAAGAGCTATGACCCCTAGTAAATCTAAAAGCGCCAGGTAGAACTAGAGTTAGGTCTTTTACAAAGCTCCTAACACGCTGACTAGGCCTCCTACTAGTAGTAATTAGAATCTTATACACCAAAACTACAGTACCATAATATTATACTTAATTAATACTTAAACCTCTAACCTTAAACCCATGATATAAGTAGTAGCAGCTTAGCACTTCAGGCTACTAGCTAGAATATGAGCTCTTTCTAAAGCAAGCATCACTACTCTATCACCCCCTCTACTCCACTTATCAATAAACTCCTTAATCTCTTTGCAGAGCTCTAAGCGGTGCATATTATAAATCATACTATTTACTGGTTTCTCTGCTTGTATCTTCACATTACCCTCCATAAACCCCTCAGGATAATACCATACCTTAAACCATGTGAATCCTCTCTCTACAAGTTTTAAACCAATCCTTGTTAACTGAGCTGGAGCACCTATGTCTAGGAGCTTTATGGTTTCAGTATCCCAGCTATAATCAATGTATAGGGGTTCCCCAGGCCTTAGAGCCTGTGATACTACATTATATACTTCATCTTCTACTATAGAGAAAAACTCTGGGTCTACATTAAAAACCTCCACCCACCCTCTATAGTAGCCCCTACCACAAAATACCTTTAGCGTTAAGACTATGAGTTTATCACTATAGTATATTATATTATATTCGCCTTTAAACCTGCCAGGCTTAACTTCTACCTTAACACTAGTAGATAGCCTAGGGGGACTTGATAGGAGTTTAGATAGCCCTCCATGAATACACTCATATACAGTCATAGTACCCAAACTTAAACCCTAGGAGTTCAGCTCTTAAATAAGTTTATATTAGCTACTTTCATCGCCTCATCTTGTTTCCCCTACATTGGTATTGGACTTGTATCACTCTCTAAGGGGCGTTTAGGATGATCCCCGGGCTCTCTACATCTTGAGTAATGCTACCCTCCGGGGATAGCTTATAAATGAAAGCTCTCTATCCCTCGCCAGGTAA
>JAUQQR010000039.1 GCA_030549835.1 Thermoproteota archaeon | reverse complement strand
AGCCAAATTTCTCCAAGCTTTGATCTCGATAGTGCTTCTAGGATCCACTTCTCTGTTTTATTGAGTGGAGCTGGGATTGCTATGCTTGAGGGCTCCCTAATGTGTAGATTTGAGTTCATGAGCTCCTCTAGGCTATTAAATGGTATAATTCTACCCTGGGGTGTGCCTGTAGCCTCTAGGACTAGGGCTGGAGTATTTCTAAGAGTACCTTTATATCCTATAACTGATTCGGCTTCAACCTCTACCTCTATAATAGTTCTGGCACCTTCTTGAGGTTTAAGTTGTGTACCATCATCAGAGATGTCTAAGAGTAGGAGTGTATGTAGATCTATGCATAGATTCCCGTATATGAAGGCTAGTATACTATAAGGCTTAAAGCCCCTCCACGGTCCGGGGATAGTTGTAGTTCTACCAAACCTATAGTATTGTAAGCCGCTGAAAGCCTTGGCTATGCATACACCAGAAACCCCGGGGATATACCTGACTTCTACTCCAGCACTTATAGCCTCAGCTAGTAGGGCTTGGTGTGTTGTAGCAATTAGGGGATCCCCGGTTGATAAGACGACTATGAGTCTACTCTTAGCTTCCTCAATTAATAGTCTAGAATTCTCTTCAACTAGTTTACGAGATGTAATTCTAACCTTACTAATCCATTTATTTAAAGCGTGTAATACCCATGATGAGCTTGGCATAGTGTATGTTTCGACATAGATTGTATCAGCATCTTCTAGTGCTTCCAAGAGATCTCTAGTGAAGCTACCTGGGTGGAGACCGCAACCTGCTAGTATTAGAGTCAATCTTAGCCCTTAAAGTAGTATGTTAGAGAAGTAGATAAAGATTTTATCTAGAATATTAGTATTCTAGAGTTTCCCTGGATATGCCTGTTAACGAATGTAGCAGCTCCAACTACTGGAATCCCCTCTAATAGGATATTCTCTTTTAACCCCATAGCCTCTAGTGTTGTTGAGCATGCGTAGAGTTCTACACCAAAACTTTTGGCCATATTTAGGAGGTCTTTTAATGGTGGGACTCCTCTTGGTTCACCGCCTAGAGACTCCTTAAACTTAGCCTCTATATCCTCAACTCCACCTTTAATAAGAGCTTTCAAACCATAGAATGTGAAGAATATCTCAACTTTAACGCCCATAGATGCAGCTGTTGATGCAAGTATTAATGCTGGATACACAGACTCAGGTCTATCAGATCTAACAATTATAGCTAAATTAGGCTGAGAAGACACCCTACTTCACCCTCTTAACATATGCTACTATCTCATCACCCTCCTTATTGACGCCTAAGATTTCATGCCCCGTAGAGTTAGCCCAGCTAACAATATCTATCTCAAATGCTGGATCCGTAGCTCTAACCTCAATAACCTCACCTGGCGAGATACTCTTTAAATTCAAGCTTAGCAACATTATAGGGTAAGGGCACATCATACCCCTAGCGTCAACAACCAACTTAGCCTTAATCCTCAAAGGTAAACACCGATACTATTAAAACATCTTAAGTTTAAATCTAGGAATATATAATGGGATGTTATTTAGACAAAATAAAATATATATGATAAGTTATAAATACGGGTAAGGGCCTATATTAGGCTAAATAGATTGCTAATTTAAAGGTGAAGAATTAGAAGTGAGCTATAGTTTAAGCTTTGATTCCCTTGAGGACTTATCTGATAAGAGGGTTTTAGTTGTTGGAGTCGGCGGTGGGGGAGATACATTAGGGGCTCTCCTAATCTATTATAAGCTTAAGCGTATGGGTTCAAGCGTAATTCTTGGAAATATTGTATGGGAGCGTATGATTCTAGATCCATTTCCAGGCCCTATACAACTAGAGCAGGTTTTTAATGCAGAGTATCTAGGTGGGAGCTGTGCCCTAGTAAACCCTGAATCCTATGTTGATAGGTTTGGGTATAAGATTAAACCTCAAATTATAATAGCCTCAGAGATTCTAGGTGAAAAGACTATATTCCTAGATTTAAATAGAGGTGATATAGGTTTAATTGAATCATTCGATATATTAGCTAGTAGGTTTGAGCTAGATGCTATAATAGGAGTTGATGTAGGAGGAGATATCTTAGCTATTGGATGTGAGGAAGATATTTGGAGCCCACTAGCAGACTCTCTAAGCTTAAATGCCCTAGCTAAGTCTAAGATTCCAACAATGATAGCAGTTATAGCTCCTGGAGCTGATGGAGAGTTAAGTCAACAGCTAGTAATTAAGAGGATTAGTGAGATAGCTCTAAGAGAAGGATTAATAGGAGTCTATGGCGTTAATAGGAGAGAATATAAGATACTTAAAAGTATAGCTAATAGGTTTGTTAGCGAAGCATCTAAGATACCACTAGAAGCATTCTCAGGATACATAGGCCAAGTTAAGATTAGAGGAGGCTCTAGAACAGTAGATGTTAACCCAATATCAACAACAATATTCCTACTTGATACTAGAATAGTATATAGCAGGAGTCTCATAGCTCAAACAGTAGCAAACTCTAAGAGTATAAGAGAGGCTAGAGATAAGCTAAACTCTAAATGTATATATACAGAGTTAGACTTAGAAGAAGACCTATACAACTATAGACTCAAAGGCTCAGATAGACCAGTAAGCCTAATAGATATTAGGAGTGAGGGTAGGAGGAAGCTACTATTATCAGGATGTACTCCACTAAAATGCCTATGATGATAATGTACTCTTTTCAGCCAGCTTCCTAGTCTTATACTCACTAACAATATCCTCTAACATCTCTAACCTCTCAATAATATATTTTAGAGTTTCATCAAACTCTCTAAGCTTGCCCTCAGTAATAGTAATCTTAAGCTTAAACTCTTTCTCAAGCTTATCAATTTTACGAGATAGTGCATTTAGAATCTCGCTATCTCCAGAAGAGGCGATACTCTTATCTAACCCTAACCTTATATATAACTTAATTAAATCTGTGACTTGAATACCCATCTCACCAGCTCTACTTTTAAGCTCATTATACATACTCTCAGGTATAGCTAAATGTACTGTAGGCATATGTATTCTCCATTAAAGAGTAGTACAAGGCAGAGTTTAAATATTTAAGCTAATATAGAGAGTCTATGAAAGAAGAATAATGTGAATTAGATGCCATTAGAGTTTTATCCTTAAGAATATCTATATAAATATGGGTAATACCGGGTGGCTAAGATGAGAGTAGTTAGTTTTAAAGTTGAAGAAGACTTACTAGAACTACTAGAAGAATACTCTAGAAAGAGGAATATAGCTAAGAGTGAGATTATTAGGAGAGCTCTAAGAAATTATATAATTAAAAGTAAGAATGTAGAGGAGCCAATAATAACTAAGAGATTAAAAATAATTGATTAAACTCCCTATCCACCTCTAAATGTATTATTTTTATAACAATTCTACATACTTATAATCTCTAATGTTCCCCTATTTTTAATCATAAGATATATATAAATTCTAGAGTACTTAGCATCATCTGGTGAGCGATTTGATAGACTATGTTATTGTGGGTTCAGGTATTGTTGGCTTAGCTACAGCTTATTATTTAAAGCGTTTTTCTCCAGAGTCTAGTGTACTAATTATTGATAAGGCCCCGGGACCTGGTGGAGGTGATAGTGGTAGGAGTGCGGCTGCTTTTAGAGCCTTCTTTACTAATAAGGTTAACCTTATGCTAGCAAATTCTAGTATAGAGTTCTATAAGAGTATTCAGGATAGGGGTTTTGATTTAGGTATGATGTTTGTAGGTTACCTTTTCCTAGCAGATAAGAGGTTATTCAACCTCCTTGAAGATGGTTTAAGAGAAGCTAGTAGGATTGGATTAGAGTATAAGATTCTAGATCCAGAGTTCTTAGCTAGTAGTCTTAATGTTAGAGTTAAAGTTGAAGATTTAGAGGAGGCTTCACTAGTAGATGTAGAAGATATTGAGGCAGGAGTATTAGTTCCTAAAGCAGGTATTATTGCTGCTGATAAGCTAGTAGAATACTATTATAGGTCAGATTTAAGTCTAGGAGTAAATTTTAGCTTCAATAGCGAAGCCGTAAACCTACTAGTTGAGCCTAGGAAACAGTTAGGCATAGAGGGCGAGCCATTCCCATGGCAAGATCTTAGAGTTGTAGGAGTAAAGCTAGCTGATGGTAGAGAGGTTAGAGCTAGTAAGAAGCTCATAGTAGCTGCTGGAGCATGGACGTGGAGGATTACAACGCCAATAGGTGTTGAGAGTTATAGTAGGCCTAAGAAGAGGCAGATATTTACAGTTAAAGCATTAGGAGATCTCTCTAAAACATTAAATGCTAGAAACCTAAACCCATATAATATATCGCCATTCATAATTCTACCAAAGAAGATATATATGAGGCCAGTCCCAGAGGAGAGAGCATTCTGGATAGGTGTTAGCGATGAGCTAGGGAGACCATATGAGATTGTAGAGGAGAGAGAGCCAAAAGCAGATTTAGACTTCTATGTTAAAGGAATACTACCAGTAGCTTCAATATATTTCCCAGAGCTACAGAAGCATTATCCACACGCTATGTGGGCAGGCTATTATGATTTAAGCTTTGATAAACTACCAATAATATATGAGCCTTACGAGAGTGACCTAATAATATCCTGTGGTACTAGTGGAAGCGGGATAATGAAAGCTGACGCAATAGGTAGGATAACTGCAGCATTAGCACTAGGATTTGATGAAGTCGAATTATATACGGGAGATACAATTAGAGTAGATAGTTTAGGAGTTAAAAATAGAGTTTCGGGAGCAGAGAAACTAGTCCTCTAACCTACTCTATAAGCTTATCAATAGGTATTAATGGTTTTTCTTCCTCAAGCTTCTCTAAGCTAACATTCTCAATAACAGTAGCTTCTGGGGGTAAGGGCGTAGGTTTAGCCTTAACCTCCATAGGTGGTACCACGTTAGATACCTTCTTCCTGTATAATCTCAACTTATACTTGAATAGTATACTCCTTAATCTCTGTATTGCTGCAGCCGGGTCTACAACTTTAGGGCAGACGTAGCTACATGATGCTGCGAAGTGGCATTTATAAGTACTACCTTCCTTATCTAGTTCTTCTAATCTTAGAGCCCACATCTCATCCCTAGTATCTGCAATAAACCTATAGGCTTGTGCTAGTGCTTGCGGTCCTAGGAATAGCTTATCAGAAGCGTAGACTGGGCATGATGCATCACATAACCCGCACATTATACATAGGCTATACTCATAGTACTGTGATAGCTCCTCGGGCGATTGAGAGTACTCTAGTGTTGGCTTCTCCCTCTCCCCTAAATCCCTCCTGATGATATACGGTTTAATCCTCCTATGCTTCTCGAAGAACTCTGTAAAATCTGTAATCAAGTCTCGGAGAACTATGAAGTTATAGAGAGGCTCTACTCTAATCTCAGGCTTAGATACTGTAGCTTTCTCAGCTACCTGAGTCTGGCAGGCAAGCCTAGGCTCCCCATTGACTACGACCCCACAGCTACCACATACACCCATCCTACAGCTATACCTAAATGATAGGCTATGATCTATCTCACTCTTAATCTTCAATAACGCATCCAATATAGTCATACCCCTATACGTCTTAACCTCGTAAACCTGCCACCATACCCTACCAGTCTCTGGGTCAAACCTCTTTACATAAAACCTTACAGTCTCTGGAGGCTTACGAGTTACAGCTTTAAGATCAATAGGCATAAGATACACCCCTAAATTAAGGTGGAGTAACATATAGTACTGTATGTATCCCAACTACTATTAGTACTAGGAATACTATAATAGCTAATAAATTGACTATTAGAGTCCAGTATTTATTAGAGCTCCACTCTAAAAGCATAGACCTAATACCATTAACTCCATGGAATACTGCAGCTACTAGCAATAATACTAGTAGGACCCCGTAGACTGTAATCTCCTCATATAGTATCTCAGGCTTCATAGTATCAATAAAACTCTCAACACCATGAAGAGGAGGGAATCTAAGTATTAAATGCCATGATATCAGGAATATTAATATTATAGCTGATACGTACTGTATGAGAGATAAGTATCCAGGCCTAACCATAGACATCACCATATTAGCATAACATAAATTATGGCTACCCACGCTATCAGTGCTAGAATGAATGTAGCATAGATAGCCTTCCTCTGGAAGCTCTTAAGAGATGGGGGATCATAGGGTGGCTTAGGCTTCTCAGGCCTACCTATCCATAAGCTTAGAAACTCTACCATTATAAGCCTTATACCATTAATAGAGTGGAAGCTTAGAGCACCCATAGCTATAATGAATAGTAGCGATATAGGATTTAAGCCTTCTAGGTTCCTAACCTCTTCAATCCAAGCCTCCCAGCCCTCCCTAGCTAATGTATTAGTTGATATTATATGGGCAGCTATAAACCCTACAAGTATTATCCCAGTTATCCTATGCAGTATGAATGCTAGTCTCTCCGGGTTACCAGCTATTGTTACCCCTATGGGTAGGAAGCTAGCCTTAACTCCAAGTCTATTATCTAGAACCTTAAATCGAGACTTAATAGTCAAAGCTGCCACCCTAATACTTTCTCTCTACAGGCTTCCATGTTGTTATCCTAACTGGCTCATAGCTTAGCTTAACATCATCTTCTCCATATCTTAAGGCTAAAGTATGTTTAAGCCACTCAGCATCATTCCTCTTAGAGTAATCCATCCTATAGTGAGCTCCTCTACTCTCAGTTCTAGCAATAGCACTCTTAGCTATTACTAGAGCAACATCTAGCATATTAAGAGTCTCTATAGCTAGTATTAAGTCTGTATTATATACTCTAGACTTATCCTCAACATAGGCTTCATTTCTCAGCATACTTCTAAGCTTTAACATCTTAAGTAATCCACTATTCATATCATCACCATTCCTGAACACGTAGAACTTATCACTCATAGTCTCCTGAAGCTCTCTCCTAATCTGGTATGTTGGTACTCCACTCTCTCTCCTTACAAGACTATAAACCCACTTCTCCTCCTCTACACTCCTCTCCCTCGGCGGACTTTTGGCCTCTCTAACTCTCAGAGCATACTCTGCTGCTAGGAGCCCAGCTATTCTCCCAGAGACTAGGCACTCTGTAGTACTATTACTTCCAAGCCTATTAGCTCCGTGGATACTAGCGGCTGCTGCTTCACCAGCTACGAATAACCCCCTAACCCATTGTCCATCTATACTTAATGCTCTATAGTATGTATCAGTATGTATCCCACCCATAGTATAGTGTGCTACAGGTCTAACAGGTATAGGCTCCTCTACCGGGTCTATCCCAGCATGCTTTAATGCTATCTCTCTTATAGCTGGGAGCTTATCGTTAATCTTATCTTCACCTAAATGCCTAAGGTCTAAGAGTACATACTCTAAACCAGACACTTCATCCTTTAACCCTCTACCCTCAATAATCTCAGTCATCATAGCTCTAGAAACTATATCTCTAGGTGCTAGCTCCATCTTCTGTGGAGCATACTTAGCCATAAATCTCTCACCTCTACTATTAATCAGGTATCCGCCCTCCCCTCTGGCAGCTTCAGATATTAGTATACCACTAGGAACTAGACCTGTAGGGTGGAACTGTATAAACTCCATATCCTTAAGTGGGAGGCCAGCTCTAAAAGCCATAGCTAGCCCGTCTCCAGTAACACTATGGGAGTATGTCGTGAAACTATATAGTCTACCAGCTCCTCCAGTAGCTATTATTGCAGCCTTAGCTTTAAACAAGTATATATCTCCATCTCTAGGATTGAGAGCATATAATCCTCTAAACTCATTACCCTCAATATAGATATTAGTTACAAACCATTCATCATACCTCTCCCAATTATCATACTCAAGAAGCTTATTGTATAGAGTCTGCATCTCATAGAAGCCAGTCTTATCAGCAGCATATAGTGCTCTATTAAAGCTATGACCACCGAAAGGTCTCTGAGCAATCCTACCATCAGGCCTCCTACTCCAAGGCATACCCCAATGCTCTAAGAGTCTAACCTCCTCAGATGCAAGCTTAACCATAAGCCATACAGCATCCTGATCTGCTAGGAAATCAGAGCCTTTAACAGTATCCCACGCGTGTAGAGCATAACTATCACCCTCCTCCCTATATAGAACAGCAGCAGTTCCACCCTCAGCAGCTACACTATGACTCCTCATAAGCTGAACTTTACTAATAACACCTACACTAAGCTTATCTCCATACATTCTCTTAATCTCAACAGCAGCTCTCAAACCGGCAATACCAGAACCAACAATAACAATATCATGCTCTATACTATTAATAGTCAATTAGCAACACCTATTATCTATGTAACCGCTAGAGAATAAATATTCATATACAAGAATAGCAACAAATAGAGTAATAATAGGTAAGCGCTCCTCCCGATACTTTCAGGTTTACCTACTACTAATCTACCCAGGTCCACCCTATAGGTTTAAGTTCTAAGTCTTTATAGTACACTCTAGATCCTAGTTCTACTCTACCAATAATATCACATCTTATATCGTATCTCTTACAATATTCTAGAATACAATCAGTATTTTGAGGGGGTACTGCTAATGCTAGATTGTAGTCTTCCCAGCTTTCTAATACCTTATACTCGCTTACCCCAATCCTACTGGCTACATCTAGAGCCTCCTCTATTATTATGGTTTTCTCAACTACTATTTTAACTCTACTAGATAGAGATAGCTGGTATAATGTTGCAATCCACCCATCACTATTATCTATTGATGCTCTAATACTACACTCTCCAAGTCTAGGACCTATATCTAACTGTATCTTAGGCCTCCTAGTATACTCTAATACTCTAGGGTAATCTCTAATGTCTATTAGGCCTTTTAATGCTAGATCTGATAGGAAGCCGTAGCCTATAGGCCCTACCTGGACTAGGAGATCTCCAGGCCTAGCTCCACTCCTAGGTATAGGCTTGAGAGTATAGCCTAAAACAGCTACATCTATCCAGTCATCGCCATGACTCCTATTAGTATCACATTTTAATACATGAATATTAGCCCAGCTAGAGACTTCGCCAATACCAGATGCAATCTCATAAGCATACTCTAACCTTGAGACACCGATGCTACAAGCTATAGCTTTAGGCCTCCCACCACTAGCAATGATATCAGCCATGGATGCTACTGTAGCCTTCCATCCCCAATCACTCCAGCTCATCCAAGGTAGCTTAGACTCACTAGATGCATAACCATCAATATTAACTAGTAGCATACTATTAAATGGTGTAGAGTCATAGTCTAGAGTCCATGTAGAGCCTGAAGCTTGGGCTAAGCTATAGAGTATATTAAGCCACTCATCAAACCCCCCCAATGGACTCACACCAGCTATAATCATATGATTTATAAGATTTTAACTATAAAGTAGTAATACTACCCTTCATCAGTAATAGTTTAGGAATAGTAGCCATATCTAAAGCTTAGAAGGTCAGCTAAATGGAGTAGAGATAGAGGTAGTCAAATAAGAAAGACTATATTTTAGGCTTAAACTTTAGATTAGAGGATTTGGTGTTGGTCTATGTCTAGTAAGACTACTACTATAAGTGTTATTAAGGCTGATATTGGTAGCTTAGCTGGGCATCATAGAGTCCACCCTGATACTATACTAGCTGCTAGTAGGGTTTTAGCTGAGGCTAAGAGGAATGGTGTTATTAAGAGCTTCTATGTAACTAATGCTGGTGACGACCTACAGCTTATTATGGCACACTTTAAGGGAGTTGATAGTCCTGAAGTTCATGAGGTGGCATGGAATGCTTTTAGAGATGCTACTAAGGTTGCTAAAGAGTTAGGCTTATATGCTGCAGGTCAAGACCTCCTAAGTGATGCTTTCAGTGGTAATGTTAGAGGTTTAGGGCCTGGAGTTGCAGAGATGGAGTTTATTGAGAGGCCTTCAGAGCCTATAGTAGTATTTATGGCTGATAAAACCGAGCCTGGAGCCTTCAACCTCCCATTATTCAGAATATTCGCTGACCCATTCAATACAGCCGGCCTAGTCATAGATCCTAGGCTCCACAACGGCTTCACATTCGAGGTTATAGATGTATATGAGGGTAAAGCTGTAGAGCTCAACGCTCCAGATGAGATGTACGATATACTAGCACTAATTGGAACACCAGGTAGATACGTCATCAAGAGAGTATATAGGAGACCTGATAAAGAGATAGCAGCAGCCGTGAGTAGTGAGAGATTAAGCCTAATAGCTGGTAGATATGTAGGGAAAGATGACCCAGTAATGATCGTTAGAGCCCAGAGCGGATTCCCAGCAGTCGGAGAAATACTAGAAGCATTCAGCTTCCCACATTTAGTAGCAGGATGGATGCGCGGAAGCCACCACGGACCACTAATGCCAGTAGGACTAAGAGACTCAAAAGTAACAAGATTCGATGGACCACCAAGAGTAGTAGCACTAGGATTCCAAGTAAAGAATGGAGAGCTCATAGGACCAGCAGACCTATTCGACGACCCAGCATTTGATGAAACAAGAAGACTAGCACAAACAATAGCAGAATACCTAAGAAGACACGGACCATTCATGCCACACAGACTAGGACCAGAAGAAATGGAATACACAACACTACCAGAAATCCTAAAGAAACTAGCAACAAGATTCAAACCAATAGAACTAGGATACAAACCAATAGTAAAAAGAACAGAAGAACTAACAGGAACACAAACAGAATAAAA
>JAUQQR010000038.1 GCA_030549835.1 Thermoproteota archaeon | reverse complement strand
TGTATTTTTATGTGAATATTTTTAAAGGGATTGTGGGATTTGGGTATTGTGGGTGTTTGTTTTTGGTATCTAGGTTTAGTATTAGGGCTTTGACTTTGCATGTGTCTAGGGATGTTTTAGGGGATGAGGATAGGTTTGAGGGTATGATTAGTGATTTGTATAGTGCTAAGGATGCTATTGAGGGTGAGTTTGACGTTCGGGTTGATAGTTTGAGGTTTACTTTGCCTGATAGTGAGTCTAGTGTTATTGATGAGGTTTTAGATATGGTTTTGAGAGTTAAGCCTGACGATATCCTGGCATCTATTGGTAATATTAGTAGTTCTAGTTCTAGGCTTGTGGATATTGTTAGTAGTGTTGTTCGTAATGAGTTATATGTTAGTGTATTATTGGATGAGTTTAGCTGGTCTCATGCCAGGAGGTTGTCTGAGATGTTGATTAGGCTTGCCGATGAGAATCCAGATTACTGTACACGCGTTGGTATTAATACTCTAGGCTCTCCAGTATACACGCCATACTATCCGCTAAGTTCTTCTCCGGGGGATAGTAGTAGTTTAACTATAGCTTTAACATATCCCAATTTCCTTAAGGAATACTATCAGAGTGGTGGGATTGAGAGTTTAAAGAGGGGGGTATTAGATGCTGGGGGGTTAGCTGTTAAGGCTCTAAGTATAGCATCTAATATATTAAAGGTTGATTTTGGAGGTGTAGATTTAAGTGTATCTCCCTGGATGGAGGAGTCTACTCTAGGCTTAGTTGAGGCTGTTGCCGGGACTAGGATGCCTAGACCTGGGTTTACTCTTGGGATTAGGATTATTAATGATGTATTAGATTACGCTAGCTCAGCTATCAAGACTATTGGATTCAATGAGGTACAGCTCCCAGTAGCTGAAGACTCTAGACTTAAAGCTAGAGTAAGTGAGGGTGAGGTGACTGCTAGAGACTTAGCTAGACTATCTGGAGTCTCACTTGCAGGTCTAGACCTAGTTGTTGTTCCAGCATCTCTAGATGATGTAGCAGGCCTAATACTAGATGTTGCATCCTATGCTAGGACTAAGAGGAAGCCTTTAGGCGTTAGGATAATACCGGTTGAGGGTGTAGAGCCTGGAGATAAAGTCTTACTATCTAGGTTTGGAGAAACACCAGTAATACCTATATGAGTGAGGTTTAGGTATGTTAAAGTTTTAAAGTCTAGATTAGAGTAATTAATTGGATAATGCTGGTGGAGGTTTAACTGTGAAGCATGTACTTATAATTGATTTCGGAGGCCAATACTCTCATTTAATAGCTCGTAGAATTAGGGAATTAGAGGTTTATGGTGAATTTGTTAGTCACACTATTGATACTGATAATTTACTAGAGTATGTTAGAGAATCTTATGGGGTTATACTTAGTGGAGGCCCTGCTAGTGTGTGGGAGGGTAAGCATGATGATATTATTAAGCTTATAATTAAGGAGGATAAGCCTATTCTAGGCATATGCTATGGCCACCAACTCTTAGCTAGAGCTCTCGGCGGTATTGTTCAGAGATCTCACAAACCAGAGTTTGGACCTACAACTGTATTTCTTAAAGTTAGAGATAGAATATTTAAGGGTATTCCTAATAGCTTCATAGTGTGGATGAGCCATAATGATGCTGTCATTGAGCCTCCGCCTGGAGCAGAGGTTTTAGCTTATAGTCATGGTAGTCCTGTAGCGGCTATGAGGTATGGTATACACTATGGTATACAGTGGCACCCTGAAGTTGCACATACATCTTATGGTATGAAGCTTTTAAGTAACTGGCTGGATATTATAGGGGCTCCTAGGGTATGGAAACTTGATATAGTAGTTGATAAGATAATAGAGGATATAAGGGGGGTTATTGGAGACTCTATAGCTGTTGCAGCTATTAGTGGAGGCATAGACTCTACTACAGCTACACTTATAGCCTATAAGTCTATTGGTAGTAAGCTAAAACCAGTAATAATTGATCACGGCCTACATCCTCAAGGGGAGCCCGCGAGGTCAATTAAGCTACTAGAGAGTATTGGATTAAAGCCTATTCTAGTTGATGCTAGTGATATGTTCATAGAAGCTCTTAAAGGTATAACTGACCCTGAAGAGAAGAGGCGTATCTTTGGTAAACTATATGCTGAAGTCCTAGAAGAGGAGGCATTAAAGCTAGGTGCAGAGTACCTAGTTCAAGGCACTATATACCCTGATATTATTGAGAGTGGTGGTAGACCTGGAGCTAGTATTATAAAAACACACCATAACGTTGCCGGGCTACCAAGGAATATTAGGTTGAAAATAGTTGAGCCACTTAAATGGTTCTATAAAGATGAGGTTAGGAGAATAGCTAGAAAGCTAGGAGTACCAGAGGAGATAATAAAGAGGCAGCCAATACCGGGGCCAGCGCTAGCTGTCAGAATTGAGGGGGAGGTTACGAGAGAGAAAATTGATATAGTTAGAAGAGCAGATGCCATAGTAAGAGAAGAGATCGAGAATAGTGGAATACAGGAGAGGCTATGGCAGTACTTCGCAATACTACTAAACTCGAAAGCAACAGGAGTAAAGGGGGATAATAGAGCTTATGGCTACGTAGTAGTAGTTAGAGCGGTAATAAGTGTTGATGCAATGACAGCATCAATAGCTAGGCTACAGTGGGATCTACTAGAGAGGATTGCCTCTAGGATAACTAGTGAGATACCTCAAGTAACTAGAGTATTATATGATATAACTAGTAAGCCACCTGCGACAATAGAGTGGGAGTAGAATATTATGCTATTTAAACTTTGGTTCTTAACTTATAGATTGCTATGTAGGTGTATTTGATATGGTTTTAGTTAATGCTAGCCTTGTTGAGAAGCATGTCAAGTCTAGGAGCTTACTGTCTAGGGCTTGGAGTGTCCTACTTCAAGATATTGAGGTTCAAGAGCTCCTTAGATTAAGTAATATTAATACTACGATGAGGCTCCTATATAATGATCACGGGCCTGTTCATGCAGCTATTGTTAGTGGAGCTTCTCTCGAGATTATGGATTTACTATTAGATTACGGTATTACCCCATCTAGCCTAGCTCATGGCGTTGTTAAGGATATTGATTACTCTAAACTTATAATTCTCCTTGGAGCATACCTACATGATATTGGTAATAGTGTTCATAGGCATAGTCATGAGCTTATAGGGGCTCAAATATCATATTATATACTATCACGTATACTACCAGAGATTTTGCCTAATGAAGATTCTAGGTTAATTTATAGGATTAGAAGTGAAGTTATGAATATTATACATAGTACTAATCCAGATGTTCAAGCTATTACTATTGAGGCTAGTATTGTTAAAGTTGCTGATGGCGTTGATATGGCTGAGGGTAGAGCTAGGATACCTTATAGTAGGGGTAAGATGGATATGCATGCACTCTCAGCTATTAGTATTAAGAGGGTTGAGATAGAGCCTGGTAGTTTTAAACCTGTTAGGATTAAGGTTATTATGAGTAGTTATGCTGGGTATTTCCAGTTAGAGCAAGTGTTGATACCTAAGATTAGGGGTAGTCTCATAGATGGTTATATAGAGTTAGCTCCTGTACTACAAATCTCTGAGTCAGAGGAGAAACCTCTGCCATTAATTCAATTCTAGTGTTTTCATGTAAATATTTATATGTTAACTTAACTATATTTACAATGGGTTAGATTTATGGCCCGCAAGGGGCTGTTTAAGTGGAAGATTGCAGTTTATGTCGCCCGTGTTGCTAGCGGTATAACATCTCCTAATGACTTTAATAATAAAGTTCTAGCTAGGCACATAGTTGAGGCTATTAGGAATGTAGGAGCCCAGTTAAGAGATGAGAGGATGGGCTCTCTAATATGCCCTATTTGTGGTAAAGGCCCCTTTACTAAGAGGGGGTACTATCTCCACTTAACAAGGACTCACTACTATCACTTGATAAACCTTGTTGAGGCTGAATCCGAGAGAATTCTTGGGGTATCGAAGAATATAGTTTAACATATCTCCTACCATCTTCTGTATCAAGTACTATAAATAATGTGTCTTGGGGCGCGCTAATTAGGGAGTCATAAATGTAAATGCCATCATTAATATTAAACCAGCTTATATTCCTAATCTTATAATATCCTTGATCTGTGGCTTCTAGATCACTAGTTTTCACTACACCTACTCTCTTAAGTTTAGTTATTCTAGGGAATACTATAGAGCCACTACTCCTCCTAATACTCTCTCCTATAGAAATCTTAGCTGAGCATGTTGAGCACTCAACTAGTACATAGTCACTTTTTCCTCTCTTCTCTTCTTCTAGTAATCTAGCTACTCCATCTGCAGGGTCTCCTTGATAACTCTTCTCTACTATTTCTATGAGCTTATAAACTGTTAAGCTTATATCTCCTAATGTTAGATTATCTAGTTTAAACCGCAAGACTTTAAAAACTATACTACTCAAGAATTAACCCTCCACCCATATACTATACTCTAACCTTTTAAAGAATATTAAGTACACGCTTAGCACAATCTCAACTATCAAGTATTATTTAATAGTCTTAGATTTTAGATAATAGAGCGGTGTCTACTATGGGAATAGATCCTACACTCAGCCTACAACCTCTTCTAGGAGAAATTAGTGGGGAGAGCGCGTTTACATATCTAGCTTTAGCACGTGAGCTTTCAAGGAAGGGTAGAAGGATTATAAGCTTTGGTATAGGCCAGCCTGACTATGTAACCCCAGCTCATATAAGAGAAGAGGCTAAGAAGGCGTTAGATGAGGGGTTCACTGGATATACTGAGACTGCTGGTATACCTGAGCTTAGAGAATCTATAGTATACTATCTAAACTCGCACTATAAAGCTGATGTTGATAGTAGTGAGGTTATAGTTACTACTGGTGCTAAGACAGCTATATTCGTAGCATTAGCATCATATATTAGACCTGGAGATGAGGTCATTATACCTGACCCTAGTTATTATGCGTACGCCCAGGTTGTCAAGCTTTTCGGGGGTAAGCCTATCTATGTTCCAATGAGTTTCGAGCCTGGGTATGGATTCAGGCTTGATATTAATAGTATAGAGTCTAGTATAACTAGTAAAACTAGAATGATTGTACTTAATAATCCTCATAACCCTACAGGAGCAGTATTCACTAGAGACCAGATTGAGTCACTATATGATATTGTTGTTAAATATAAGCTTATACTAGTATCAGATGAGATCTATGATAACTTCCTATATGGTAATATATCTTTTAAGAGTGTTCTAGAGCTCCCAGACTGGAGGAGCTATGTTATATATATTAATGGGTTCTCTAAGACATTCTCTATGACTGGGTGGCGTCTAGGATATTTGGTTGCTCGTAGAGAAGTCATACCTAAGATGCTTGACTTAGCTGTTACAATATACAGTTGTGCTCCTAGCTTTGCTCAGAGAGCTGGGGTAGCAGCTATTAAGGGTAGCTGGGATCCAGTTAATGAGATGGTTAAAGAATTTGAGAAGAGAGCTGAGATACTATATAGAATACTATCAGAGTCTGAATATATTGACGCTTATAAGCCTCAAGGAGCATTCTATATGTTCCCTAGGGTATCTAAGTTCCTATCTAAGACTAGGATGACTGTTGAAGATTTAGTACGTAGACTACTATATGATTATGGTGTCCTAGTACTACCAGGTACAGCTTTCCCTGAGACTGTTGGTTTAAACCATGTTAGGATTAGTTTTGCTACAAAGACTAGTGATATTATTGAGGGTAGTAGGGTAATAGTCGAGGCTTTAAGAGAGATAGCTGGCTAAATTATCATATCATGTGGCTTAGCCTCCTCTCTACCAGCACTAGTTATTCTAGCTAGCTCTCCCCTCCAAGCAGACTCTATATTCCATGCTCCAGCGTAGCCTAGTGCTGCCTTTAACCCTGCTACTAGCTCTGCTACTATTGATATAACACTACCCCTATATGGTACTAGCCCCTCAATACCCTCCTCTATACCCTTAGATGGCTTAGAGTACCTATCTTCAGCATATCTCCTCTCAATAGAACCTTTACTAGCCATCCCTCTATACTGTTTATATACTTTACCACCTACTCTAACCTTAGTACCGGGGGTCTCCTCTGCTCCAGCGAGTAGCCTTCCAGTCATTGCTGTTGAGGCTCCAGCTATTAATGCTTTAGCAATATCACCTACATTCCTGAAGCCTCCATCAGCTATTAATGGTATCTTGCCGTGAGCTCCTAGTTCTTCGAGTGCTTCTCTAGCTTCTAAGACTGCTGTAAGTGTTGGGGCAAATGCTCCAGTGACTTCAGCTGTTAAGCATATACTACCACTCCCTATACCTACCCTGAATCCAGCTATACCATCAGCTTTAGACAGGTAGTCTAGGACTGCACTCTTAGTACCAATATTACCAACTATTACATCTACAGATGTATTCTTAACAATCCTAGCTACGCTACTAATAACATTAACATTGTGAGCATGAGCTACATCAACGACTAGAGCATCTACGCCAGCCTCTTCTAAAGCCTTAACCCTCCTCTCATCAAATGGGCTTATAGCTGCAGCTACTCTAAGCCTACCATCCTCGTCTAGGAGAGGTGTAGGCTTATACTCTCTTAGTAGGCTAATGAGAGATGAAGCCTTAGAGTACCAGTAATCTTGATCTAACCCACTCTTAACAATAATACCTGACACTAGGCTACCAGAGAATAGTATAGCTGACCCGATGCCAGCCTCATCCATCCTAAACGTTATAGATTCTATAGGCTCTTCTTCTCGGGCCTTTAAAACCTCAAACCATACTGATTGAGGTGAGCTCTTAACAAGCTTAATATTTAAAACTTGATTCTCAATACTCATATTCCTATGTATAACTCCAATAGATCCAAGCCTAGCTAGAGCTAAAGCGAGCCTCCACTCAGTAACTGTGTCCATTGGACTAGAGACTACTGGGATATAAACCTCAATATTCTTAGAAAACTTACTTGTTAAATCAACATCTGAAGGCTCAATAACAGCCTTACCTGGGACAATAGCTACGTCATCGAATGTAATATACTCTCTTATCTTCATATTACCTCTCCACTAATAATTCCTCCTTCTTAATTCACCTTAATGTATATATGCCGGGATCAATTCTACTAGTTAAGGTTTAAATATATTAGCACATTGGTGTGAGGCTATGTGATCCTCTATACACTTTATTAAGTCTATGAGCTCTAATAGCTTATTAACTCTATATTTTGCTATACTACTTAGAACTCCATCATCTCTATATGCTACAGGGTAGCCTACAATTTTTAATGCTGGTATATCCCATTTCGAGTCTCCAATAAACATTGTATTATCTAGGTTAATGCCTAGAGATCCTGCTAGTATCCTTACGGCTTTATCCTTCCATACTCCTACTATTGGTATACCACCTGCTATTAGGTAGCCTCTCTTATCGAATGATAGCTTATTAGCCATCCATATGTCTGCCCCAATCTCTTCAGCTATACGTGATACTAGTAGATCTATACCTCCACTAATAAGCGCTATCTTAACCCCCCTCCTCTTAAGCCATCTAACTACATGGTGAGCCTCATCATCTACTTTAATCTGTGATAATACTCTCATTATCTCATCTCTAGTAACTAAGCCATTCCTAGCTTCAATCCATAACTTAACATCTAGTTCTAGCCATTTAGTATAATCTATTAATCCTTCATCAAACATTCTCTTAATATTCTCAGCTTTCTCTAGAACATCAAAGTATGAGTGTAGGAAGTGCCAGCTACTCTTGATGGGTACAAGGACACCGTCAACATCGAATACTACAAGCTTAACTTTCAGGATTAAGCCACCTTAATCTATAATCTCAACTTCCCTAATAATATTATCTTTTAATATATAAGCTGCTATGCTACTCTCACATGCTATAACCCATATTAGAGGCCATCTAACCATACCCTCAATATCTAAAATACTTGGAGCTGGGGGGCATGAAGGATGGGTATGTATTATACCTACAACTTTTAAGTTATACTTATCAGCAACAACATGAGCTTGAACAGTGTGCCATGGCTTAGCTTCAAACTCTACGGGCGAGCTTCTAATATTATCTGCTCTATATACTGCATACCCCTTAACTACTCCTAACTCCTCACTACCAATTATGAATCCTACACTCTCAACCCAGGACTTAGCCATTAGCATTGCTATATTCTTTAGAGCTCCTAGAGATAACTTACTCAAGATTAACCAGCCTCACTCTAAGAGTCCTAGTATCTAGTAGGGCTACTGTAGGCTTATTAAGAACTCCACTACAGTCGCCAGGGTTAAGTATTAGAGATCCACGTACATAATCTACGAGTGGTTCATGTGTATGACCGTATAGTACTGCATTCCACCTACCAGACTCTGCTAAAGCCTTAACAATCTCATATGTAGTTACAGGGTCTCCGAAGCCGTGAACTAGTAGTAGCCTCCTACCATTAATATTAACTACTCTAGGTTGCTCCCCAAGGCTAGCATTATATATTGAAGCTATTCTAAGGAGTCCTAGCTTCTCACCATCATTATTCCCAAATACACCCTCAAATCTAACATTTAAGCCTTCAAGTATAGCTCTTAGAGTAAAAGGTGCAATTATATCTCCAAGGTGTATAATCATAGATACATTATTATCCCTGAATACCTTGATAGCTTTCTCGGTATTAGCTAGAGAATCGTGAGTATCACTTAATACCCCCACAATCAATATAGACACCAAATATTTAAATTATGGGTTAGGAGAATTAAAACTAACTCTCACTACATACTCTAGACCTGGAAGCCCTAATATATACTATAATAGTTAATATTAGCGTAGCTATGGTTAAGACTAGTATACTAACTATTAGGAATTGTATGCTACTCATAGTGGAGCTCCTCTCATTTAAGGTATAAATCTTATAGTTTGAATTGTTAATAGTGATAAGACTAGGGCTAGTGTTATTACTCCAATAGCTGGGGTTGCTATTTGCTTAAGCTTCTCTCCCCCAATCCTAGCTAGTATATCTCCTAGGAAGTGGGCTCCATCAGTAGCTATAGCTCCAGCTGGAGTAGGTAATATTATTGGAGCTGCATTTATTAAAGCTAATGCTATATTAATAACTATTAGGACTTGTAGTAGTGTTATGAGTATTACTGTTATAAATCCACCAATATATCCTTGTGATATAGTAACACCTAACCTATCATAACCCTCAGGCTTAAATACTATTAGACTCTCCTCTACATTATCCCTAGAAACTACTATGTTTAATGTAACACTCTTACTCTTATCTCTAACACCTAGTGATTCTAGGACCTCAATAAACTTAGCTACACTCTCAATGCGTGTACCATTAATTTCTAATATAGCTACTCCGGGTTCTAAGCCGCTCCTTTCAGCTATACTACCTGGCTCAACACTAGATACTATAACGGCAGGTAATGCTAGGGTATTTGATGCTACTAATAGTAATGGTATTGCTATGAGAGCTAATAGTATATTTGCAGCTACACCTGAAGAGTATACTTTAGCTTTATTTCTCAGTGAAGCATTCTTAAGATCTTCCTCGTTAAGCTCTACGAAAGCACCGGGTATAAATGCTAATAATATAAACCCAGCGTCCTTAACCCTAACACCTATAGCCCTAGCCATAAGTGCATGGCCTAACTCATGGAATAATACTGCTAAGCCTACAGCTACTAGTATTAAGGCTAAGTTTAAATCTAATGGTATTGTTACACCAGGTATTAGTGGCACGAAGCCCTCACTAGTAGTAGGCCCACCTGCTGGAGGTGCAAGGTATCTAGTTATGAATAGATTAATTGCTATATAGTAGAATAGTACTTGTAGTATAAACATTAGTATGATCGCTGGCCAACCAAATAAGCTCAAGATCTTAGCTTTAAAACTCTTAGAGTAAGCTTCTCTAGATAAACCAGTTCTAGCTATGATTACTAGGGGATATACCTGTACTCTACCCTTCCTACCTCTAAAGATTAACCATAATATTACCCAGAATACTAGTACTATTACTACGAGTAGTAGTGTTATATGAGATACCATCTAAAGCCTACACCTCTAAAATATCCTCGAAGTTTAAGCCTTAAATTCTTCTCGTAATAGCCCTCCTAAACATTGGATTATCAACTATTATCCTCTCAATAGCCTCTTCTATGCTCTCTCCTCCTCTAAGCTCAACTTTAAGGAATACACCTGTCCTCCCATGCTCTCTCCTCCTAGTTAATACTCTAATCCTCTCCTCAATAGTAGCCTGTGATACTCCTAGTAGTCTAGCTACATACCCCTCTCTACCAGTAACAGGATACTCTATATGGCCATAGCTTGTAGGCTCTATGACCATAAGCCTCTTATCAACACCTGGCACTCTAACGTTAGCTTTTAAATCTTCTAGAGTACATTCACCACCCCACTTGTAGAACTCCCTCTCTCTAGGCTTAAGCTTAGCTAGGGGGTAGCTTACTATAGTCTCTCCCTCCTCATCTAGGTATAGGTAGACTTTAGGTGTATATGTTGGTGTCGCCTGTATAATCTCCTTCCATTTAACTCTAAAGCCTCTTCTCTCAAGTGTAACCTCGATAATCGTAGGGTTTGGGGGGTCAACTACTACTATGTCGATATCGCTGTCAGCGTTAACATCTCCCCTAGCAATACTACCATGAACAATGATATTACTGTAAACTTTAGATAGTATACTCATTATCTCTACTGCCTTACTCCTCTTATCTCCTAGAATCCTCCACCTCGAGGGCTCATAGATAACCTCTCTATAGTCTAGCACTCTCTAAACCTCTCTATCCGTAATATTAATATTAAGTCTGAGAGTTAAAGTTTAAATTCCTAGCTTAGATGCTTCCTTATCAATCTCAGCTAAGCTTGGGATCTTAGCTATACTATCAGAGACTATACTTACTACTACTGCATGCTCATCGGGGAGATAGGACCACTCATATGCTATGCTGATCCTAGGAGCTGGTTTAGGCTTATCCTCTAGGTAATAGTAGACTTCTAAGCTAACCCCCCTAGTACTCCAAGCTACTACTAGCCTATCAGCTTTAAACTCACTACCCTCAAACGCTACAAACTCAAGCTCTAGGAGTGGCTCTAAGGGCTCAAAGTCTA
>JAUQQR010000004.1 GCA_030549835.1 Thermoproteota archaeon | reverse complement strand
GTGATAGCTGTTTTATTCCCATTTTCTTTTTTGTTTTTTATCTATTATTATTGATGTTGTGATTGTTGCTATTGTTATTGCTAGTGTTATTATTGTTGCTTTCTCTGTGTTTGCTAGTGATGCTATTCCTGTTATTACTGCTCCTATACCTATAGTTGTTGTTATTATTGCTATTGCTGTGTATACTGCTCTTGGCCTATTCTCTAGTATGTAGTCTATTGTTGATATTTGTCCGTATGCTATTGTTACTCCTATTAGTGCTAGTGCTATTAGTGTGTTATTTGTGAGTAGTAGTATTGCTATTGTTGTTATTGCTAGTATTTGTGTTATTCTTGGCTTACTCTCCTTGTATGCTATTATTGCCCCTATTGCTACTCCTATATTGTATGATACTATACTGTATATGCTATATTCTATTATTGCTTTTGATAGTATTAGTATTTTTAGTGCTCCTAGCCCTCCTAGGATTAGAGCTATCTTAGTTACTTCAATGTGCCAGTTCCTGTAGGCTGTGATTGCTCCTCTGAAGGCTAGTATATCTGATAGTATCTCTAGGCTTTTCAGTGTTAGTGATGGTATTAGTGGTCTTACAGAGGTAATGTACCCGTATGCTAGTAGTAGTGATCCAATTATGATTACTGGTGGAGCTATATCTGCTTTTAGCTGTGCCCAGGATACTAGTGTTAGTGAGGCTATAACTGCTGATGCCATAGGTAGTATTGCTAGAGCCTTACGCCAATCTTCATAGCTTAAGTCATTAATTATAAACATGAATATTGATGCTGAGGCTAAGCCATATGAAGCTGATAGGATTAGATAGGATATTGTGAGTGAATAGTGGTCCTCAGCTAGGTATTTTGGTGTGAGTGCTAGTAGCAATAGTATTGATGCTATTATTAAGCTATTCTTTCTAACCTCAAACCTATACATGAGCCTTAGGAGGGGGAGCTTAGATATGTATGCTATAGTTATACCAATAAAGCCTAGGAGGCTAGCGTAGACTCCACTAGATAAGCCTAAAGCTATCTTAGAGGCTAGCAGGGCCTCATAGTAGGCCCATACTGCTGTTATCATTGCTAGCCCAAGCACTAGTATAAGGTTGAGTATAGGGACCCCGGAGGAATTATAAGCCGGCATATGTTTTAAGAGTGTATAGGGTGTATTACATTTTAAGTATACTCATATATCGTGTAGAGCCATATACTTAACTCTACAGTTCTCTATACTATTTAATTTTGAGTAGAGCTCAGCTATCTTATCACTAGGGCCTGAGGCTATTATTACTTGGGTACACTTATTCCCCCTATGGTTGTGTATTTGTGTTACATCGATATCTCTCACATCTCTAAGTATATCCTGAATATTCTCCTCCTCTGAGCATACTATTGCTAGTAGAGCTAGGCACTCATGACTTACTAGGTGGTGAGAGTACTCTACTATAAGGTTTCCTATAGCTCTCTCAACTACACTACTCCTATCAACACCTAGTACGCTACAGAGATTGTCTAGGCTTTCAGCTAAGCTATCACTAATACTTACACCAAACTTCCTCTTAGGCACTCCTAGCCACCCATACGAGAGCATATATAGCTACCAGGATTAGGCCTAAAGCTCCAGATGGTGGTATGTCTAGGAGTATTCCAGCGTATAGGCCTAGAGCTGATGCTATTAGGGATACGCCTATTGAAGCCATTAGCGCCTCATAAGAGCTCCTAGATAGTAGGAGGCTCACAGCTCCAGGTACTAGTATTAGGATGCTTGATACTAGGAAGCCTACTATCTTAAGCATAATAGCTACCGTTACACCTATTAGAGTATAGAGTGTGTAATCATAGTATACTACTCTTAAACCATCAACTATAGCTCCCTCCCTATCAACACTTATATAGAACATCTCCCTCACTACCATTAATGATGCTAGTAATATCATAGAGCCTACTACTAGAGCTATTAAACCCTCACTAATACTAGTCAATAGAGGGTCTCCAAGTATTATTGATGATATCCTCCCAGCACCTACAATCCTCTGAGCATAATATAGTGCTATGATTGTAGCCGACGCGGTAAAAGATACAGACAGTGACGCTATAATATCACTACTCAAACCGCGGCTAATAGCGTAGCCTGAAGCCCATAGTAGTATCATAACTATTATTGCTGATAAAAGCCACTCATTAACCTGGAGGTGCCGTGTTACAATGATAGCTATTGGAGCAGCAAATATAGCCATATGGGGGACTACATGGGCCATAAAGTATAGTCTCCTAGCAGATACGAGTACACTTATAGAGCCAAATGCTAGTGAAGCTCCTATAAGTGAGGCTACAACACCATAGCCTATAAACCAGTAAATATGTGGGGCTAAAGCTAAGAGTATAGTAGATGATAATATTAGGGTTACTATTAGAGGATTAATGGCCATGATCTGACACCCACTCAGGGTATAAAACCCTTGGACTATATAGTCTAAGTGTCTCTAGGGGATCACCCATAGCTATTACACGCTTATTCAGTAGTATGACTACGTTAGTGTAGTCTATGAGGGGGTTAGGGTCATGGCTTGTAACTATTACTAACTTACTCTTAGCAATAGATCCTAATAGTCTAGCTAGAGATACCCTACCATCAGGATCTACAGAGGCGAGTGGCTCATCAAGTAATACTATCGCAGGATCACTAATCAAAGCTTTAGCAACTAGCACCCTCTGAAATAAGCCTCCGCTAAGATCTCTCAACCTCTTACCCCACTCCTCCCTAGATAGACCTACATTCTCTAAGCATCTAACCACACTACTCTTAACACTAGATGTAAATAGCCTAGGCCACCTTAGCTTCTTAATAGTAGCAGCTGTCTCTATAAACTCCCATACAGTTAATGGAGAGTCTCTAGGTGGCTGATTAGTCTGGGGAACATATGATAAGTACCTATCATTAAGCTTATTAAACATAGCCAAGTCTAAACCATTAATATACACCCTACCAGAGCTAGGCTTAACTAACCCAGTAATAACCTTTAATAGAGTAGACTTGCCAGCACCATTAGGTCCTAGAATCTGAATTAAACCAGGACCTCTAACCTCGAAGCTCACCCCATCTAGAGCTATAACATCACCAAACCTAACGTGCACATCTTCAAATCTAATAGATATGTGGTTATTTAAATTGTGCACAGTTATACAACCCCAATAACATCTGATATAGGATTCTAAGCTTAATATAGATTAACTGTTAATTAAGATATTTAAGTGCACGAGTAATATAGTTTATAATTGAGGTGGTGCACATGAATAGGAATTTATTACTTGGAGCCTCAGTAGTAGTACTAGTAGCTCTACTAGGATTAATCATAGTACTATATAGAGGTGTATACACGCCTAGTGAGGGCTTAACAATCGTACTACTATTCCCGGGTATTCAGAAGGAGGTTAACCGGCTACTATCTAGCGATGACAAACTCTATGTTATTGGCGGTGCGGGCGTTGACCCGCATGAGCTACAATTATCACCATCAGATGTTGAGATGATTAGAAGAGCTAACATAGTACTGTCTATGGGGCATACTCATGTTGATGAACAGGTTGAGAGCATGATTAAGAGGGGTGAGGTTAAAGCTAGATTCATTAATGTCCTAGAGATTGAGGGTTTAATACTGCCAAGGCTCCCTGATGGTAAAATAAATATTCATGAACCATACTATGATCCTAGGAATCTTATATTGATATTAGAAGTATTAGTTGATGAGATGAGTAGGCTTAGACCAGAGAAGAGAGATTACTATTATAGTAGACTGAGTGAGGTTAGGAGTGAAGTTGAAGAATTAATTAGCCGCTATTCCGGGATACTAAAGGGCTATAATGCTGTCTTAACAACAGCTGAGTTACAGCCTGCAGTAGCTTGGCTCGGCCTAAACGTAGTTTCATACATAGTCTGGGATACCCATGAGACTCCTAAAGCTAGTGCTATAGAAGAAGCTATAAGAGCATTAGATGATAGCAATGTTATAGCTGTAGTTGCAATTACTGACCATAAGCATGACCATAAACATAATCATAAGCATGACCATGGGTCACATAGATTCATGACTATTTTGGATAAGATGATTGCTGAAGAGGCTAACGCTAGAGGTAGAATCGTAATAGGTGTGCCTCCTGGATGGGCTGGGGAGAGTATATTAGAGAGTATTAGGCATGTAATACTACACGCTACTATGCATCATAAATGACTAGTGTGTAAACTTTTAAAAATTCATTTTTTATATATAGATTGGTGCTTACATCTTGGTATTCCCATTTAAGAGTATAGAGGATTTCAGGATTGAGATTACAGAGGAGCATGAGCTTTTTAGGAAGAGTGTTAGAGAATTCGTAGAGTCTAGAGTTATGCCTAGATGGAGGGAGATTGAGGAGAGTAATAAGATCCCAGAAGATATCTATGATGAGATGGTTAAGTTAGGGTTTACAGGTGTCGGTATCCCTGAAGAATACGGTGGGCAAGGTGGCGGGATGCTAATGGCCGTTATATTGACTGAAGAGCTTTCTAGAGCTAGTACTGCTCTAAGCGCTGCTATAGGTGTTAGAGACTTATTTGTAGCACCCGTTCTTAGGTATGGTAGTGAGTATCTTAGGAAGAAGTATGTACCACCAGTAGCTAGAGGAGAGGCTAGAGCAGCTCACGCTAATACAGAGCCTGGTGCTGGTAGCGATGTAGCTGGGATTCAGACTACAGCCAGGAGAGTTAATAACCATTATGTTATAAGTGGTAGGAAGATTTTCATTACTGGAGCAGCAGAGGCTGACTACCTACTAGTATCTGCTAGGACAGATGCTCCGAGGACTGATAAGAGATGGTGGGGTATAACAACATTTGTTATTGAGAGAGAGTGGCCTGGAGTAAGGATTGGGCAACAGTTTAGAGTACTAGGGCTTAGGGGAGAGCAGCCATACGAGGTTATACTGGATGAGGTTAAAGTGCCAGAAGAGAATATTGTTGGAAATGTTAATGAGGGATTCAAGGTATTAATGGATACATATGATCATACTAGGATTGGAGTTGCAGCTCAAGGAGTAGGGATAGCCCAAGCAGCATTCGAGAAAACACTAAACTACGCGCTACAGAGAGAGACATTCGGGCAGCCATTAATAGCACATGGTATAATAACTGAGAGGATAGCAGACATGTATATGAGGCTACAGGCAGCAAGACTACTTACATACTGGGCTGCAGCACTAGCAGATAAGGGGAGGCCAGAGTTTGTAATAGCGGCTAGCCTAGCTAAAGCATACGCAACAGAGGCTGCAGAATGGATAGCTAGACAAGCAATACAAATACATGGAGGATATGGTGTAGACTTTGAGACTGGAGTAGAGAGGTATCTTAGAGATGCTATAATAACAACTATATATGAGGGGACTAATGAAATCCAGAGATTAGTAATAGTTAGGCAGCTACTAAGGCAAGCATTTGGGTTAAAGATATAGTATATACTCCCGCGTATATACTCTCATTTTCTTTTTATAGTCCTGGTATGCTACTCACTGTAAATGCTATTACTAATAATGCTATTATTGTTAGTATTATAGAGTGCTGGAATCCTGCTACTATACTCCCTCTACTAAGCTTCCCAGCCATTATACCCATTAGCCACGAGTTAAATAGCGCTCCTAGACTTACTATTAATGTTATTCTTCCTAAATCTTCAAGTAGTGTTGATTGTTGAGGGTTTAGTGTTAGTGTTTGAGCTGTATATGATAATATCATCATGCTAGAGCCTGCCACCATGACTGCACCTATGTAGGGCATGATCACATATATCTTTAGCCTCCTTGATAGCTCGCTCTCGAAGTCTGCTAGGCTCCTAGTGTATCTAGCTAGGCTATCAATCGTCTCTATACTCCCACCGCCTAATGTTATAGCGTCTGTTAAGAACCTTAGTGTTGATATTAGCATCCAGTTATAGTAGCCTCTTAGAGCTGATGCTACAGCTCTCTCCATATCAAAGCCTAGTGATAGTGAGGCGGCTATCTTCCTAATTATTGGGTTTAACGGTCCATAATCTCTATTAGATAATACGACTATACTCTTCTCAGGGCTTAAACCCATTTTCCTAATCTCAACAAGGTCTCTAAGAAAGCTAGCTAGCGAATCCCCCATTCCCTTAAGTTTCCTAGACTCTATAATCCACAGGTATGAGCTAGGTATACTTAGAGCTACTAGGGCTCCAGCTAAGGTTACATTTGATGCTATTATAGTATCCCTATCTAGGGCTCCAGCTAACAGCTTATAGGATCCTGTAAGATATGCTAGTATGAGTACTGATACTATAGCTGATGGAACTCCATAGACTAGTATGGCCTCGTAGAGTTTAGGAATCCTAACAGGGTTACGTGGCTGGGTTTTATCAACTAAGTATATTAGTAGTAGTGTTATTAGAGGCATGAATATGAAGCTAAAGAGTACTAGCTGAGTAGGTCCCCCGAAGCCTGTGCCAGGGAATAGGGAGCTTATAGTGAAGAATATGTATAGTGATACAGACATTATAACTGATATTATAATATATAACTCTGTGTATAGAGCAATCCTTTCAGCCATAAGTTTCAGCTCTTCAATCTTAGACTTAAAGATATCACTAGTCTTCATCTCAAGGTACCCAATAATACTACCCCCAATTTTAGTTGTAGCTGAGAATCCTAGCATAAAGTCTCTATACAATGGGCTTGGGTGGTTTGAAGAATTAAATTCTATTGCATCTAGTGGATCCTTACCGAGTATCCTAATAGACTTTAGTATCCTTAGAGCCTCATCCCTAATACCTCTAAATACCTGTAACCTAGCAACCCTATCTAGAGTAGAGACTACATCTAGACCGGCTATAGCCATAGCTGTTAAGTATGCAGCAAATAGTGAAATCTCACTCTCAACCCAGCTCCTCCTCTCACCAGCCTTATAGGACGGGTATGATAGGCCTATAGCGTAGACTAGGATTGGTATAGATAGTAGAACCATAGATAAAGCTATCTTAACAGTTAGACTTAAGCCTGTTAAGAGGATAATGAAAATCGAGTATAGAGATATTAATAAAGCTATTACAGTATATAGGATTAGCCTAGCAGCATATAGTGGAGGATAAATGTCTAGACCCGCTCTTCTAATAGCTTGCTCTAATTCAAAAGTTTTAGCTATGTATACAGCTAATTCTCCAAAATATTTTATAGCTAAGTAATCGAATACCTCTATAATGCTAATAGATCTCTTACTACTCAAATTTCAGGACCTCCAAGAGAACTTAGTACTCTATCTGGGTTGATGTAGTACATATATACTACCTCTGCAACTCTCCTATAATCTCTCTCTCCTCTCAATGCTAGTTGCTCTAGCACATAAGCTCTTCTCTTAACCTCATCTATTGCATCATTCAAGCTTAACCCGGTTTGCTGGGCTATATCTCTTAGTAAGTTGCTATTACTAAGATTTACTCTATGAGAATCTATTGGTGGATCCCATACTGCTATATTCTCGTAATCATTAGGCCCCCTAATCTCCCATATATTGGATACTCTCCTATAAACACTTAGCTTCCCCTCTCTAGCTAAAACAATCCTCTTAACTAATAGAGCCCACTTCATTAGGGGGATGTAATTTTGTGGAATATTCATTGGGGGGCTTGTTAGTCTTCTAACTAGTGCATAGATACTCTCAGCGTGAGCTGTTGTTAGCCCGCCGTGACCTGTAGCTATAGCTTGGAATAGTACATATGCTTCTTCTCCTCTAATCTCTCCAACAATTATGACGTCAGGCCTGTATCTTAAGCTTACTTTTACTAAGTCATATAATGTGACTTCTCCAATTTTACTCCCTGTTAGTGAGTAGCTTGGTCTAGATACTAGTTGTACCCAGTTCTCTAATGTTAATCTGAGCTCTGGGGTATCCTCTATGGTTACAACTTTAATATTGGGTCTTAATAGTGTAGCTATAGCGTTAAGCATTGTAGTCTTACCAGAGCCTGTTACACCCATAATTATGCCGGGCATCTTATACTCTACTAGTAGCCACAGGTAGCCTGCTATAAGACTATTAATACTCCTCTGTATAATTAAGTCAACTATGCTTAAAGGCTTCTCCCTAAACTTCCTAATTGTGAATGATGATCCGCCAACGCTAATCTCTCTCTTAAAAGTTGCAGCTAGCCTATGACCCCCAGGGAGTATAGCGTCAACTATTGGGAAGGCTACACTAATATGTTTGCCAGCTATATGTGCAAGCTTTAATACTATAGAGTCTAACTCCTCATCACTATTAAATCTTATATTCGTAGGCATACTCTCATACATCTGATGCCATATGTAGACTGGTTTACCTACACCATCACAGCTAATATCCTCAATATATGGGTCTCTCATTAGAGGCTCTAGTGGACCGTAGCCTACAGTATCTCTAAGTAGATAGTATAGTATCTTATGCCAGTCTACACCTCTAGTTACGGCTCCAAGCTTAATGCTATAAACTCTGACAATCCTCCTAACCTGATCTATGAAATATTCTCTTATTAGATCATATGATATACTCGAGTCCTTACCGCCCTTATATGGCTTAATCTCCCACTCTATAATCTTCATGATTCTACCATATATGCTCTTCTCGAGGTCACTCATTGGAGCCTCACTAACATAGTATACTCTCTCCCCAGTAGACTTAGACTCAAGGATTAAAGCCCAAGCCCATGGATCTATAAGCTTATACCTATTAATCTCAATATATTCACTATTAGTCATCTCAGGCTCATAGGAGGACTTCACTGAGCTATCCTCTATAGCAGAAGTAGTATATGTTTGAGTATTCTCTGTTTTACTAGTCTTACTGCGAAATAATGTGTTTAATATGTTTATAATCTTCAAACTTAAACCCAGTGATTTAATAGTACCTAGTAGGTGTAAATTTGAATTAACTTAAACTACATTAATCATTAATTGACTTTTAAAACAATAGATTTGAAAACTATAATCTAGGTGACTTAAAGTACTAGTTATGAGACGATACGTTATTCTAGGACTACTAGTAATTATAATACTCCAGTTCCTAATACTCCCATCCTCAAGTAACATATTTCCCATGAATATGAAATTAACGGGTGGCTCGACTAATGTCTACGGCCTAAACTACATAGAGCTACCTGGTAACCTAAAGTATTACAGTCTCATCTCAACTAGAGACTATGCTATAATAGCTGGAGAAGGATATATTGCTAAAGTAAACATTAATACAGAGAGTATAGAGAGAGCCTTAGGTGTTATTGGGAATGTAACATCACTATCAGTAGACTCTAATCCACCAGAATGGGTTACTGTAGGTACCAGCCTAGGTGAAGTAATAGTAGCTAGTTTTAAAGACTTAACACCTAAAACGAGCTTCTATGTCGCCTCAAGAGGCTCTGTTAAGAGCGCATATCTAGCTAGAGTTGGTGGAGAGGAGAGGCTAATAGTCTTAGATAATATGGGGTTCCTCTATGTTATGAAGTTTATTAGAGGAGTATTAAGTAGTGGCGGGTGGTTTGAGGTAGGGCCCGTAAGGCATAGAGGTGCCTTAATAGGATTATATGATGTGAATATTCTGAGAGTATACCCTACAATATACTTTAAAGACTGGGTAGCATACTTTAATAGTGGAGAGAAGATTGTAGCATTTACTAACGTAATACTCCCAGCTACCCCTATAGTGAATAGTTTCCTAGGCGGTCTAAGAGTTCAAGTATACTATAATATTAGTGGCTTACTAGAACCGTCATATACAGGATTATATAGGGTTAATGAGAATATTACTATTGAGAGGAGGCTATACTATGGAGTAGTCTACGAGTCTATACTGTTACCTTTAAGTTTAGGGCGAGATATTAACGTCTATGAGGCTAGTAACTATACTATAACTATACTAGGTCTCCCTCCACAAAAATACACTATACTATCATTATATGAGGTTAGAGTTGTAGATACTGTTAAGAGAATAATTATTAAGAGTTCATACTATGCTGGGTATAAGAGTTTTGAGGTGAAGCCTGGATTAGTAACTGATATGGGTAGCTTAGAATTGAATTATTGTGGATCCACATTATCCAGTTGCCTAGAAGGTACTATAGTCAACGGTATACCCTTCAATAAACTAGATAATCCAGCCTATGCTCAAGTATTACTACTAATAGATACTAGCAGGCTCCCAGAAATCTACGAGTATGGCGTTGATATTAAGACAATTATAGCGCCTATATCGAGAGAGATGGCTGATAGGGGGATATTAAATCTAGCTAATCACCAGGTAGCTATGCTATTAAGGCCTAAGCTGGGGATCCCAACAGGGTGGGCTGATAAGGGTATTAAGTCAATACTAGCTATAGGTATTGGAGAGTGGCTCCTAATATACTATCTTGGCGAGGGTTTAAGCCTAGTAGACGTAGGCTATACTCAGCCTCAAATAATATATCTTGGTAGTAGGATTACGGCTCTAGAAGTATCCCCAGACTCTAGGAGGATCTATGTCGGGGTATCTAATGGGACAGTATATAAGTTATCGTGGCTCATGGATTTACCGCTAATAACTCCCCATATACCTAATAAGGCTAGATATTATATGAGTTTATCTCTAGTAGTAGACTCTACTCCCATAGCCTCTATAGTAGAGATATATGGTGGAAAGCTTACTCTAGCCACCTCAATGTCTGGTAGGATACAGTTAATTAATTTAGAAGAAAATATTTGGCACCCGCTGTGGAGGAGTGCTCCCGGCTTCCTGGGCTTAGACACTAGGCTAGGTAGTATTATAGCTGGTTCTAGGTATTCTGATAAGGTGATACTATACTCTCCAGGCTCAAATAAAATATATCTATTCAACCAGCCTCTCAAAGATCTAAACCCTGTATTTATTAGGGTCCTAATGATAGATTACACATTAGAAGGATCATGGCTCCTAATAGATCCAATAGGGGACATAAGTGTTAAAATTAAGAAGAATAATGCAATAGTAGCGGAGACTAGAGTCTCCAATAGCACTGCTACACTCTATTTACCCCAGGGTCTCTTCAACTTAACTATTAACTTTGAAGGGAGAGAGTCTAAAAGTATACTGTTCCCCGTTACTATTGGATTTAACGAGGCTCTCCTAGTCTTAATTCCTCAACCTAGGTCACTACTAGTTGAGCTTATTAGAGAATTAAATGAGCTCAATACTATAGCTAGATTATATACGCCTAGGGTTAATGTTGAGTTTAAGATTAGAGATGTTGATGGAAACCCTATATTATCTCCTGTGAGGATAACTCTTATAAGTGAGCATGCCACTTATAGATCTACATCTAGTAATGGGTTAGTATTATTCTCTGATGTTCCACTAGGCATATATAAGCTTGAAGCACTACCGCTTGATAGATCCTATGAATCTCTAAGTATCAACGTTAAGGTTACAATGAGGGGCGTAGAGCCTAGTATATTAATCTTAAAGCCTAGGAGTATTAATGTGACAATCAAGCTTATAGATGGAACCTTTAACACACTAGTCCAGGAACCATTTAAGCTTAAGATTGAGAGGCTAGAGCCTGGGTCGCACATGCTAGATTACCCTAGAGAGTTTACCGTAACAAAGGGATCATACAAGACTAGCCTACCACCTGGAACATATAAGGTAACATTGACTCTTGCAGGGAGAGATATATATGAGGTCCCCAGAGACTTAAAGTTTATAGTAGAGGCTAGCGGAGAAGTAATTATAAAACTCAAACCCAAGGTATACAATGTAGTATTAGAAGTTAGAGATACATGGAGCAAACCAGTAGTAGACGCTATAATAAAAGTAATTAGAGTAGAAGGAGGGCTAGAGTATGAGACCACCACAAGCGAGAATGGACTAACCTCACTAAGCCTACCACACGGAACATATGATATTACAATTGAGAAGAGATGGTATAAGAAGACATATAAGTCAATAACTGTGCCTGAGACATTAGAAGATAAGATAGTAGTAGAGCCAACACTACCACTACTAACACTAAAGTACTCACCATACCTCCTAGTAGCAGGCGGAGCACTAGTAGCAATAATAGCCCTAATAAGAATAAAGAGAATAGTAGAAGAGAAATTAAACGAAGAATACTTCTAAAAATACACACTACCTAAACACATACTCAACTAGCATATAGGTAGGAATTAATATTATATAAGATTCAACCATCAAAGTATGACATAAGGGGTTAAGTTGAGCCTAGGCAGAGAGAAGTTAGAGAAACAGGTTGAAGAGCTAAGGAGGAGAGCGAGAGAACACTACGAGCATAGACTTGAAGAACTTAAAATTAAGTATCAATCGTTGGCTAAGCAGTTAGAGGAGAGATATAATGATATTATTAGGAGATTTGTAGATAAGCTTAAGGCATAATCAGTGTTAACCCCTAAATCGCATATATTAGTATTTTTAGTCTAAATAGAATAAATTTTTAAGTTGAACTATATTCGATAAGTATATGGGGTAATTCTTGGTTCTCATTGTTTTTAATGATGTTTGGAAGGAGTATGTTATGGGTAGGGTTAGAGTTTGGGCTCTCAGGGGTGTTAGCTTTAGTGTTAAGAGAGGGGAGTTTATAGCTATTATTGGACCTAGCGGCTCTGGTAAAAGTACTTTGATATACTTACTCTCAGGTATTGATAGGCCTAGTAGGGGTAGTATTATTATTGATGGCTTAGAGATCTCTAAGCTAGGGGATGGTGAGAGGGCTAGGTGGAGGAGGAATAATGTTGGGATTATTTTCCAGTTCTTCCACCTTATACCAACTCTTACTGCTTTAGAGAATGTTATGTTGTCGATGGAGCTCGCTAATGTTAAGGTTAAGGATAAGGTTGGGAGGGCTATGGAGTTGTTAGAGTTTGTTGGCTTAAGAGATAAAGCAGATAAGTTCCCGTGGGAGCTTAGTGGTGGAGAGCAGCAGAGAGTTGCCATAGCTAGAGCATTAGCTAATGATCCGCCAATAATACTAGCTGATGAGCCAACAGCATTCCTAGATAGAGCTAATAAGATTAAGATTGTTGAGCTCCTAAGAGAAGCTAATGCTCTAGGTAAGACAGTCATATATACTACTCATGATCAGGAGCTAGCAGGCTATGCTTATAGGAGGATTAGACTGTTAGATGGAGTACTAGTAGGTGACTTGAATGAGTAGGGTTATATTGAGGGCTGCACTTAGAATTATTACAGGTAAATGGCTTGAGACTATATCTGTAGCTCTCCTAGTCTTTATATCAATTCTAAGCATATCATCTATAGCTATAATGAAGGAGAATATGAAGAATCAAGTATATGAGCTGTTTGGGTCTGCTACTGGAGATCTTCTAGTTCTCGGCTTATTTAATGACACTCATTTAGAGTTAGTTAAGAGGGTAGATGGCGTCTTAGATGTAGCACCATATAGGGCTCTGACTGGTGTAGCTTTAGTTGGAGGGGAGAGGATACAGGTATCTATAGTAGGTCATGAGACTATAACTAGTATCTTTAGAGTAGTTGTTATTAAGGAGGGGAGACTACCAGGTAATGCTAATGAGGCTACTCTATACTCATCTATCCGAGGCCCTATAGCTAAGAAGGTTAATGCTAGCCTAGGTGATGGCATTGAGGTTGTAGCTTTCAATGTATCAGAGCGTAAGCTAGCTAGGCTTAACGTTACTCTAGTAGGCTTAGCTGAAGGCTTTAACCATATTGGTAGGACTCCATACGTGCTGATTATGAATGAGAACCTAGTTAGAGGTATGAGTGGAGAAAGCCACCTAGCCTTACGGATACTCATTAGAGATGATGTTAAGACTGTATCTGAGAATGTTCTAAAAACTCTAAGAGATAATGGTGTCTCAATATCATGGTATTTCATAAATATTAGGGAGGAGAACCCAGTTAATGTCCTGATAGAGGGTTTAATGGGTATATTCACGTTGCCGCTCATCGCGCTACTCCTAATAGCTCCTGTGATGTCTGCATCTATAGGGTTAGCAAGTGTAGCTAGAGATTATAAGCTAGTTGCTGTAATGAAGTCTATAGGCTTTAGTTCAATGGATTTATTCATATACTACTCTCTACCATGGATTATTAGGGGTCTCTTAGGGGCTATACCTGCTTTAATTGTTTCACCCTATGTCGCTAAATGGCTATATGTGTACTTCATGGGCGGTGCCTATATTGCTGAGCTACTCTACGAGGCTGTAGGCTTTAAGCTTATGTATGATGTAGCATTCAGGTACACTATTATAGCTCTAGCTCTCCTAGCATTAGGCTCTCTAGTGCCTCTAGTATTAGCTTATAGGATTGATATAGTTAAGTCTATAAGCTTTACAGGCCTATATGCTGGTGAAACCTTGAGAATACTATCTGGATTTCATAGATTCCTATGGTTTAAGCTATGGCTTAGGAATCTTACTTCTGGGAGGTGGAAGCTTATAACAACTGTTATATTATTAGCCATCTTATGGGGGCTTCAAGTCTCTAGTAGTAGCCTCGGTAGCGGTGCTTTAAAATACTCAGGCTTAGCCCTGGACAGAGAGTATAACCCAGTAGACATTATAGGCTTCGTGTACGCAGCTGATCCAAGCATAGATCTTCTAGGCTACATCTCGAGGATTATGGGGGAGGTTGACTCTGTAAGCGGATACCATGTGACACTCCAGTATACCCTAGGGGTTGGAGTTGAGGGGTTATCATTCGTATTCCTTAGAGCTACCATAGCTGGAGACCCAAGTATAGAGTATCCACTAGAGGCTGGTAGATATCCTGAGAGGGAAGGCGAAGTAGTTATATCTAGGAGTTTAGCAATGCTGAAAGGCTATAAAGTCGGAGATAAGTTAAGACTAGTAGACGGCTTAGGGAGAATCTGGGAGTTCAAGATTACCGGCATATCTAGGGCTCTACAAGATAGGGGCTCATACCTACTCTTAACAGAGAGTGATATAGTGAAGATCTCTGGGCTAAGAGCTGAGGAGTTTAGAGGCTTAGGATTAGCTATTAGGCTAAAGGATGGGTTAAGCATTGAGCATGAAGCTGAGAAGCTGAGGAAAATACTCGAATCAGTAGAGTCTATAAACGTTGAATACTACACGAGACATGAAGTCTCTAGAGAATATAGTACAGCATCACGTATGATCCAAGGAGTAACAGGGATAATATCTATTATAGCTTTAATATCTGTAGCTGTAGCACTAAGCTCTATAAATATAGTTGAGAGTCAAGCAAAGATGAGAGAGATTGCAGTACTTAAAGCATTAGGGGTTTCACCAAGTAGTAGAGCACTAGAAACATTAACTCAAACAATAGCAATAATAATATTATCGACACCAATAGCATATGCTACAAGCTACATAACAGCTAAGCTACTAGCAAGAGAGACAGCAACATTCTTTGGATACATAGAGCCTGAAGTAACACTAAATAGTCTAATCACAAGCAACACGCTAACAATACTAATAGTAGTAACAGTAATAATAACTATTACAGTATTAATCACAACATCTAGACTTAACACTGTTAGAGCTCTGGCAGACCTATAAAGATACCCCATATTAAGCCGTAGAGAGCATCTAGCCTCCAAGTAGTCTTGGTAATAGTAAGGTTAATATTACAGCTAGGATCATAATCACTAATCCTATAATGGCAGCTATTAAGGCTACTGTCGCCGATGTACCAAAGATTATTGGTATAGGCCCTATGACTACTAAGCCTCCACTCTCAACTTTAGCACCCTCCCCAACCCCCTTACCTAGAATCATACCCAAAATACCAGCGAATACTAGTATAATGCCGAGGAATACTAGTATAATACCTAAGATTGATAAATGACTCCATTCAACCACCAATTAATCCCCCAGGTATAATAGACTCTAAGGGTTTTAACCTTAAAATGGAAAATAACGGCGTGCGGACTCCGAGGACCTAGAGGCTAGAAAGTAGAGCCTACTCGGGGAGAGCTCAACCCGCGCCCCCGCGAACGCCCACATCCGAGGCTAGGTTGCTCCCTTCCGGGCCTGGCCAGGTTTCCTCGGCTAAGACGGTAGAGTCTCGCTCTCCAGCGGGATCCCCGTCTCTGTGAGCTCCGCGGGACGAGTATCATTGCTCTTTAACCCCCCGGTGGCTCTACTCTCTGCCCTCTAGGTTCTCGGATTACTGGCCCCCGCGTGGCGCCTTCGGGCTAGCCCGTTACGGGCTAGGGGGATTGGCGAGTCCCCGGCCCTACCCGCACGCCATATTCATATATTGTGAGGCTAGGGTTATTAATTTTCTAGCTATACAGTGTCTGTAGCGATTATTTAATGGTTTTAGTTTATTTTATTATTTCTCTATTATTCTGGTGTTGATATTAGTATTATGGCTACTACTACGAATATTATTCCCGCTATTTTCTTAGCTGTTATGCTCTCTCCTAGTATTAGGATTGAGAGAATTACTGCTATTATTGGATATAGGCTTGTTAATGGTATTATTAGACTTGCTTCTCCGAATCTTAGAGCTAGTATGAATAGTAGTCCTCCAAGAGCTCCGAATAAGCCGCCAATATAGGCTATTAATGTATACCTGTTAAGCTCTAAACTCTGCATTTTACCATTTAAAGCTAGTATAGTAATGGCTATAAAGTGCATAGTAAGTAGTCCAGCTACAGAAGCGACATATACATGGAACCATGAGGTTTGGAGCTCAGCATATTTAAGCATAAAGCCCCATAAGCCCCACGCGATTAATACTATAAGAGATAGTAGGATCCATACCTCCACTAGAGTCACCAATACTCTAACGAGATCATACTCTTATAAGCTACACTATCTATAATAGTCTAATTATATATTGAAACTAGATCATTAAATATGCCTTTTAAACTGCTGAGATAATCTAAGATTTATGGCGAAAGGTATGAGTAGATATGTATTTGTAAGTGTCTTAGCTATATTAGCCTTATCACTTCTATCACATGCTAGTTATGCTACTGGGTCACTTATAGCCTATATTTATCCTGATGGTTTTACTCTCCTAACTTATAATTTAACTATCGATTATATACCATCAAAAGTATCTATATACGTACCTTCTAATGCTTCTCTAATCTCAGTTTACGTTAATGGGGAGCCTATCCCATACAGCTATGATAGTATTAGTGGTAAGATAGAGTTTGTAGCTACATCTAGTAAAGCATCTATTAACGTATACCATGGAGGTTTAACTTCTAAAACAGGTCTTATCTGGAGATTTACTTTACCTAAACAAGACTATGAGACTACAATTATACTACCAGAGGGCTCTGTAATAGTTGCTGTTGAGCCAAGAAATTTTAAG
Organism: Thermoproteota archaeon; assembly: GCA_030549835.1. Taxonomy (GTDB): domain Archaea; phylum Thermoproteota; class Thermoprotei_A; order Sulfolobales; family Acidilobaceae; genus DSZV01. Next base: position 38,766 of record JAUQQR010000004.1, on the reverse strand, counting down.
GTTAAAGTAGTTGATAATAGAATAGTCTTACAATTTAGTCCAGGATATGAGCTTAAATTAGAGTATATTATTGTACCCCAAACTATAACCCCCACACATACTCCACCACTAACACATACACAAACGACGAGCACAGGGGAGGCTAGGAGAATAAACTGGATAATACCAATACTAATCATAGCATTAGTAGCTATAAGCGTATTAGGGCTACTAGCTTATAAAATGATAATAAGACCGAAACCTCCAACTAGCATAGTAGAACCTACAACAGTAGAAGATGCTTTAGATGAGAGAGATAAGGCTATAATAGAGGCGTTGAGGAAGCATGGAGAGCTAACAGCACAAGAAATACAGAGAATAACAGGTATACCTAAAACTCCACTATACCGTAAACTTGAGAAGTTAGAGAAGTATAAGATAATAGCATACACTATTAAGGGTGGAGTAAAGGTATATAGGTTAGCTTAACTATATGGATTGAAGAGGGAAAGATGAGGTAGAATATGGGGCTATCCCGCTTACTTATCGCTTAGCCCGACTAATCCCTCTGCTTTACCAGTTCCAAGTATATTCCATGATACGATTATGTTTAAGTTATACTCTCCTTGTTTGATACTTAGTGGTATATCGTATCCTGGGATTAACACCATTATCCTAGAGCACTCAGTATTGGCTAGAGCGCATGGCATGTTTATAGTATAGTTTCTATCTTTACTTTCGAGCTCTATGACTAGGCTTATGATGACTTCTAGGTTTTTATCTGTATTTAAGTTAACAGGCTTGAGTATCACTGTTGTGTCTTTTTTAACAGTGAGTGCTCCTACATTCTTAAATTTAATATTACCCTCTCTAGTCTCAGGCTTAATGTTAAGCTCTATCCTTGGAGGAGCTAAAATTAGATCTGGTCTCCCACCTGTTTGGACTAGTATTATCTTAATATCTACTGCTCTAGTAATCTCTGTTCTAATCATTTCAGCTACGTGTTTAGCCTTCTCAGCAACATCTTTACCTAAGCCAGGTGTTTTCTCAATGATTTCAGGTTTTAATGGTTGTATTAAGCATCTCTTATACTCTATTAACAGCTTTTTTAACTCTTCTAGCTTACCTTCAGCTACTAGGCTAGCTATAATTCTCCCTAGGAATCCAGGCTCTACTCTTAAGTCTATTAAACCTGTTAATTTCTCAATCACACTCTTTACATCACACTTATACTCTGGTGGTATTTCTACACCTAGGAGCTCTTCAGCTCTCCTCTCGAATAATACAACATTCTCTATTCTTATAACTACATCCTCTAAGTCTTTTAAGTTAAGTTTATCAAGATTTGGTAGTACTAGCTCGAGGCTTGAGACTGTGTCAGCTTTAACTCTAACTACTGCATTTACTGCCTGTGCTCTTCCCCACTCCTGCTTATACTCTCTAACAATCTCAGTCTTAATTAGTGCTAATTCTCTACTAACTTCTCCAATTATATTTGCTACCTCTTCTGGTCTAAGTTTCCCGGCTAGTAGCTTCTCTCTAGTCTGAACTACTCTAGTAGTGAGCTCTCCTAGCTTCACCTCAATCTCAGGATTTACTGTTATATTCATAGACTTAAGATACGTGATTGTAGCGTTAATCTCAGATATCATTCTAAGCCTTACACTAAGAGCTACTATTAAGCCTGGAGGAGCCGTAATATTGACTCTTGATAAGACTTCTCTAGCCTTACCCACGTTTAATGCCTGAATTTGAGCCATAACAGCTTCTCTTAGAGCACTCTCAGGATCAATTGAGGCTTTAGCTTTAGCTTCCTCAAGCCTAGATATAGCCTCATCTATCTGCGGCGAGATATCTGGAACCATAGACTTTAGTGCTTCTAGTAGCTGCTTCTCATAGTCTATAATAGCCTCTAAACCCCTACTACTAGTTGTTTGACTAAATACCGTAGTCCCAGGTGTTAGAGAAGCTAATAGCATTAATACCATTAACCCTAACCCAGCTAGCATTCTCATACCGCCCACCTCACTATACCATATATATTAATAGGTTAAACCCCCATATTAGGGTATACTATGGAAAGTGTAGGGAAAGCTTAGGGAATAGAGTATCTATAGTATTAGCTTATAAATACTACCTAGCTAGACATTAAAACTTGGTAGTTAACCTTTGGGAGGCATATTTGGGTTCGCATGTAAAGATAAAGTTAACCTCTCAGTCATAGGGGAGGGTTTACGTAGACTTACATATAGGGGTTACGATGGTGCAGGCTTCGGCTTCCTTGATGATAATGGGTTAATTATTGTGAGAAAGACTGTAGGTCACATTGAGAGGGTTATGAGTAAACTTGGGTTCGATAGCTTCAACTCTAATATTGCTGTAGGCCATACAAGATATGCTAGTAGAGGTGTACCAGCAGATTTTAATAGCCATCCTCTCCTAGACTGTAAGGGTAACATAGCTGTAGTTATGGATGGTGTTATCTATAAGTATGAGGATTTAAGAGAAGAGCTTAAACGTAGAGGTCATAGGTTCACATCTACTACTGATACTGAAGTCTTAGCCCATATTGTAGAGGAGCTTCTAGGTAGTGGTTTAAGCTTCCAGGATATACTCTTAGATGCTGGTAGGAGAGTTGATGGATTATACTCAACAGTTATAATGATTACTGGTCTCAACGCCTTAGGCTTAATATCTAAGGGTCAACCCCTAGTCCTAGGGTTAAAGCCTGAAGGTCCATGCATATATGTCTCTAGTGACATAGCTAGCCTATACGGGTTTTCTGATGAGGCTGTGATACTAGAAGATAATATTGTATCAATAGTTACTCCAGGAGGCTTTAAGATATTAAGCTTAGAGTCTGGGCTTGAAATCCTAGAGTATCAGAGGAAAAAGGTTAAGTATCCATTAGAGGCTATAAGTAAAGCTGGATACCCCCACTATATGCTTAAAGAGATTTACGAGATTCCAGATGCTCTACTAAGGACTACAGTATCACTTATGGATAAGTATCTTAGATTATCAGCTATGATTATAGCTAATGCTAGAAACGTCATAGTTATAGGTAATGGTACCAGTCTACATGCAGGACTAATATCACAGTACTACTTTGCAGACTTGGCAGGTATTAATGTTAATGTTGTAAGTGCAGCTGAATTCCCATACTATGCTCTAAATAATGTCATAACTGGAACAGTAGTATTAGCTATTAGCCAGAGCGGAGAGACTAGTGATGTTATTAGGAGCATTAAGCTAGCTAAACAGAGGGGGGCTGTTATAGTTGGTATAACTAATGTTCTAGGCTCTAGACTAACAATACACTCTAACGTCTACCTACCCATAGGTGCCGGGCCTGAGATAGCTGTCCCGGCAACAAAGACATTTACATCTACACTAGCAACTCTAGCTATACTAGCAGGCTATACAGGCTTATATACTGGGAGGTTTGATAAGAGTAGCTTAGAGAACATGTATATTGATATAAAGAATACAGCTAAGATTACTAGAGAAGAGCTCCCAAGAATAGAATCTCAAGTCTCAGCTATAGCAGAAGACTTAGTTAGAATAAGTAAGGTCTATGTTACTAGTAGTGGTATAAGTTATCCAATAGCTTTAGAGGGAGCTCTCAAGCTTAAAGAAGCATCACTAGTACATGCTGAAGGAGTACAGCTTGGAGAACTAAGACACGGTCCTCTAGTGCTCGCGGGTAGAGAACACCCTATAATCCTAGTTGAGCCTGTAGAGGATCAAGCTCTAGAATTATATGAGAAAGTCCTTGGAGAGATTAGGAGTAGAGATGTTCATACTATAAGATTAGGGTTTAGAGAAGATTCAACAATAAGACTACCTAAGACTACTAGAATAACCGCCCCCATAGTATCTATTATCCCATTACAGCTCTTAGCTTATAAGATTGGAGTAATTAAGACTCTACCTATAGATACTCCTCCTGGGCTAGCTAAAGCTATAACTACGTGAGGCTGAAGATATTGAGTGAAGCTTCAATATTATACGCTGTAAGCGATATACATAGCCCAAGATTCCTCCAGCTATTCAGACAATCACTTAGAAATCTAGACGTAGAACCCTGTATATTCATATTAGCAGGAGATATAATTGATAAGGGAAGGGTTGAGATGATGAAGCCAGTTGTAGAAGAGCTAGCATCAAAATGGAGTACTCCTATTATAGCAGTATTTGGTAATGAGGAGTATCATAGTGTAAGAGATAGGCTTAGAAGAGAGTATAGTAATATAATATGGCTTGACGACTCTTTATCTATACTTAAATGCTCTAATATTAAGGTAGCAGTTATAGGGACACAGGGAGCAATAGATAGGCTAACAAAATGGCAGTCAGCTAATATGCCGTGGCTTGAAGAAGAGTATAAGAGAAGACCTGAGGTAGTTACTAATCTAATAAGTGAGGCTAGGAGAGATGCAGATATAGTAATACTAGTATCACACTATGCACTAACATCAGAGAATCTTAAGGGGGAAGACCCTAAGATATGGCCTGAGATGTTCTCGAAGAAGATGGAGAAAGCCTTAGTAGAGTCTAGACCTAACATAGCTATACATGGACATTCACATCTAGGTAGACAATATGTTATGGTGAAAGGCGTCCCAGTATATAATGTAGCATTACCGCTAACTAGGAATATAACGAAAATAAAGCTACCAATAAGCCTAAAATCATTTATAAACTAATATTTAACCTCTCTAATCATCCTATCATTAGGGTTAAGAAGTTGAGTCTTATAGATAAGAGTATAGCTAGGATAATAGCTGTAGCTATCATAACTCTAATACTAATATTACCTTACACTATTCAAGCTCAAGCTGAGAGTAGTGCGTATATTCAGTCTATTAATAAGGTAAGAGCTCCTGTTAAACTAGAGAATATAACACTTAACATTATGGTATCATATAATGCTACTACGCTAAATGTTAACTTTAATTTATCTAAGATTCATAAAAGTGATCTAAAAGGCTCAATAACAGCACATATAGTTAATGAGCTCCGGAATAATACTAGTAAGACTTACTCAACTATACAATTAAAACTAGCTAATACTACTAGTAGAGATTTAAACTTCACTCTTAACCTAATAGCAGACTCTACAGTCTATATTGGTAATTTAACGAGTGGGACTATAAGATTTAATGCTACATATGTAGACTATGGGAATTTAGCTTCAGCTACTAGAGTGAAGGCTCTAAGAGTTGACTCATATGGTGATGTATGGTTTAATCTGACTAATAAGTGGTTTAATTTAAGTAGTAGGCTTACAATAGAGCCTAAAACAGATAATGCTATGGTAAATCAAGTATTAGCAGGAGTCATATACACTATATTGAAAAATACTCTCAGCGATTTATCTGAATTAATTAAAACAATTAATCCAAATGCTACACTAGAATATAGTGTTAAAGTAGAGCAGTCTAAAGTTAGAGTTATTATTAAACTATATTACCCAGCCTGGGATAAATTAAGGGTACCCACTACCGCTAAGTTACTTAAAGAGCATACTACCAAATGTAATATTAGCATCATATTTGAACCCGGAGAAGTTAAGTCTTCAGGTATGCTCTTATACACTAAACTCGATAGTAGGAAAGCTAATTATAGTGGGGTACTAGTATTAACTATTAAGAATAAGACCTTAGAGGTCTATACAGAGACTACATTATATAAAGTTAAAACAAAGAGGACTACTAGTGAAATACTAGTTAATATGGTAGACTTAGTTAGAGACCTAGTAAGTTTAGCTAGTGAGACTAGACAAGTTACTTCAGTAGTTAGAAACCTATCTAGACTAGTATCCATTATCGAGAAATCAGTTATGCCAACATTAGAGAGTAGCTTAGAAGAGTTAAGTAAGCAAACTAGCACTAGCCCATATACAACCCCCATAATAGTAGAGTCTCAGACAAGTAGAGATGAGCAAAGTAGTAGTATTATAAATAATCCAACAATAATACTAGTGCTCATAGGTGTAGCTACTCTAATCATAATAATAGGTCCACTATACATCCAGTCAAGGAGAGGAGTCTAGTATTGGGTATTCAGGAGAAGACTAGGAGAGCTATAAGAATATATAATAAATTTAGAGGTAGAGAGGCTAGAGCTAAACTTGTAGAGATAAGTAATGATACTATTAAAGTATCATTTCAAGGATCATTCTGTGAGACATGTGGATTAATAGATTGGATTGAAGACTTCGTATATGTAGCTAGAAGTATTGGGTTAAATATAGAGCTCTCAGAAATCATAGAGCCTAGAAGTCCATATGGTAAATGGCGTGGCATATTTAGAATTATAGGAGAATATAAAGGTGAATAATTAACCCACCTTATACTATTTAATTCAATGTTTTAACTGTTAAAAACTTCTATAGTCATTTCTATATTTAAGCATTCAGCTATAGCATAAATCTATTATATTGGATGTATTAGAGAGTGAGATTAAGCTTTGAGGCTGCCATATATCTTTAGAGACTTAATATCAGTTGACTATGGAATCGTTAGAGATGAGGGATTAACTGCTAATGTGAGGAGATATATTATTGAAACTACTACATATACGTTCTCTACAAGTATATCATCTAACTTAGTTAATGCTCTAGCTGATATTATTAAGTCTTCAATAGCTAACATTACTAGCATTAAGAATCCTATTAGACTTAGACTTAAATAGTAGGAGAAGAGTTTAGAAATGCTAGCGTTAAGGTCGAGTGATTTTAGTAAACTACTAGTCTTAAACTTCATAGTTTCAATGTTAATGGGAGTCACTTATAGCGTGTATGCTCCATATCTTAAACTCCACGGTATTACAGCTCTACAGTATGGTACTCTAAGCTCAGCTCTACTATTCTCAGCTCTACTATCAACTATAATCTCAGGCTGGCTATGTGATAAGTTTGGGTCTAGACTCATATTAATGCTATCCTTTATACTGGTGAGCTCAAGTTTAGCACTATTAGCGTCTAGTAATATTAGCCTCATATACTTATCCTATATCATTGCGGGGCTAAGCCAAGGCTCTGGCTCTGTTTCCGGATTAGTGCTAGCTACTAGGCTTAGGGGATTAGATGAGTATGATAGGATCCTACCCTATCTATCATCCTCTAGTACTATAGGTTCAGGGCTAGGATTGTTTGGCGGATGGATTCCAGTAATTATAAGTAGTACTTACGATATTGAGATAATCAATACGTATAGGCTAATACTCCTAGTAGTAGCACTAATAGTCCCCCTAGTCTCAATACCATTAATTGCCTCTATTAGAGAAGACTTTAGGGGTAAACCTGAGAGTAGTGGTATTCTAGGCAGGAATAATATACCTTGGAATATACTAGCTAGGCTAATAGCCATAAATATTGTGATAAGTCTAGGTGCAGGAATGTCCATTCATCTCATCGACTACTACTTTGTTCTTAAATTCAATGTTAGTAGTGGAGAGCTAGGTACAGTTCTTGGAGCTGTAAACTTCATAATGGGTATTCTCATGTTACTAACACCTAAACTTAGTAGAATCATTGGGGGAGCTCTAAGGACATATATAATTATAGCATCTCCAAGCATAATACTCTTAATTCTCATGACTCTAACATCAAGCTATACAATATCATCTATAATATACATAGCCAGAACTATACTCATGAATGTTGCTAACCCACTATATCAAGCTTTCGAGGTCAGCCTTATACCTAAAGAGTATAGGGGTAGAGGAGTATCTCTAATTAGTATCGCTTGGCAAATACCTGCAGGCATAGGTAGAGGCATTGGGGGAGCTCTCATGAGCTATAATATAGAAGCTCCACTCATAGCTACAAGCATCCTATATACTCTAGCATTCACTATGCTAATAATACTCTTCCCAGACCACATACTAAGGGTAAAGAGTATGAGAATAATGTAACCATCCTATACTGTGGCTATCTACGAACAGTTAAGATGTAGACGATTAACTAGACTCTAGTACTGCTCTAAGGTACTGGTTATTCTTAATCTCTTCTTCTAAAGTAGTTTCTGGCCCATGACCAGGGTATATTATTGTCTTTAATGGAAGTTTTGAGAGTTTCCTCAAGCTAGATATCATACTTTGAGGTGAGGAGCCTGGGAGATCTACTCTACCTATAGTACCCTTAAACAATGTGTCTCCAGTTAAGACTACTGGTATATCATATGCTGTCCTAGATATTGCTCTTGAAGCCTCTAGCAGTAAGTCTCCAGTAAATACCTCCCCCGGAGCTACTATAGATATACTACCCATAGTATGACCTGGAGTCTCGATAACTCTAAGCTTAACATCTCCAATCTCAACTGTAAACCCTTCACTTACGAGAATATCTGGCTCAGGTACTTGGGGAGGCTCAACACCAATATACCTATAGGCTGACCTGTGAGCTCTCCTAGCAATCTCAAGATCACCTTCATGAATCATAAATGGAGCATTAGTATAGTTCTTGACAATAGAAACTCCAGAAACATGGTCAAAGTGTCCGTGAGTGGCAATAATACCCTTAATTTTCAACTTATTAGAGTCTATAAACCTAATAATATCTATAACATCCTCATGCCAGCCAGGATCTACAATAATAGCCTCACCACTAGACACAATAACATAGCAGTTAGCCCTTAAAGGCCCTAAAGCCCACCTATGAACTACAACCATTAAACCACCATCATTAAAGGCTTATAAGCTAAACTTAAAAGCAATAGATTACTATAAAAACATATATATTCTAATAAGTAAATATATAAAATTTAGATAACAATAGTTATATTGGTGAAAGTAATGCTACCCTATAAGGAAGCATGTAGAACATGTGTCTTCTGGAGGCCAAGTATATCATATAACTCAATTGGTTTATGTATTAAAAGAGAAGTTATAAGACTAACTACAGATTGGGGAGGCGACTGCTACTCTAGATTAAATCTATCAAAATTTAGTATGATGTGGTGTGCAACATGTAATAGGGTAGTTCATGAAGCTGAATATGAAGACCACATATTCCACGAGCTATATCCGCCACCATACGTAGACTTATCCATAGTAGAGGAAATATATGGGGGTTAGTAGTAGAGGTCGGTTGTTCCAGCTAACATCACAGCTCAGAGACCCTCTCCACCTCATCCCATAGAAGTAATATTATCTAAAACTCTTAATCTTAGACTCTTGAAGAGATTAAGCTCTTATCAACACTACTATATCAGTTCTTGTGATAGTGTAGTAAGTTGCGATTTCATTCTATCTTAGAGGCTTATAGTATAGGTATATTAGTGTAGCTGATAGGACTGCTATGGTTAAAATTATGACTACAACTATTAATCCCTCTGCTAGTTTAGCTTCAGACATGTAATTGTACATTAGTAATGGTAGTGTTTCAGTCTTATAATGTATATTCCCTGATACTACAAGGGTTGCTCCAAACTCTCCAAGTGATCTAAGCCATGCTACAATATATGCTGCCACTATTCCCGGTATCGCTTCTGGTATTGTCGCTTTTAGCATAGCCTGAGCTCTTGTAGCTCCCATAGTCATTAGTGTATCTTCTGGCTCTGGGTTTATGTAGTCAAAGACTTGCTTCAAAAGAACTAGTACTACAGGTAATTCTACGGTCATCTGAGCTAGAACTATGCCCTTAATATCATAGACTATTTGAAGTCTATAGTCTATAAGTGAGCCGTGGGGTGTTGCCTTAAATAAGCCTAGAAGCATTAATCCTATAGCTACTGGTGGTAGTGATAATACTGCTAGCCCCATAACATTAGCAATAGAGCCTCCAGGTATTATTCTTCTAGATAGAGCATATGCTATGGGGATACATAGTAGTGTTGTTAATGTAGCTGAACCAAATGCCGCAATAATGCTAACTCTAAGAGCGCTAATAAACCTATCATGCTGTAAAACATATGTTAAGCTATTAATATCAACTATAAATAAGAGTGTCGTTATAAAAATGAGTAGGTATATGAGTAAAGTTAGTAAAGGTAGTAAGAATAAGATAGTAGCCCTCAATAAATCTCACCCTACAATATCCTCTAGAGTAGGTAGCTTTGCATATGGGGCAATAACCTTCATATCGTCGATTGTCCTAAACCCTAAATTTCTAGCATATTCTATCATATCATCACTAGCTACTAGGGATAAGAATCTCTCCATAATATTCCTCTGCTTAGTATATACTGGTATAGCCCAAACTATTGGAGCGGCTCTAACATTAACTTCAGGCTCTATAGGTATCATTGTTACACCTCTAGGATCTAGGTAGTTAAAGACGTCAAATGTTAATGAAGCGTCTACGGCTCCAAGCTTAGCTCTATTGAAGGCATCGAAGGCCGAGAAAGCGTATATAACATTATGCCTCTCATGAAGTATATCCCAGTAAGTCTTATTAACCCCGGTGACTGGGTCAACATATGTTATAGCCGTAAGTAGCTCTTTAGCTAGTAAGCCTGCGGCAACGTGAGTAGGGTCACCTACAGCCACTATAAGTTTAGACCTATTAAATAGTAGGTCCTTTAAACCCTTGATTCCAAGGGGATTACCTTCAACCGTGAATATAGCTAACTGAATATAGCCTGTAATAATAACACTATCTCTATACACATGGCCTTCAATAACAGCTTTTCTAGCAAATGTAAAGTCATCTGAGACATATAAGTCGCCTGACTTAGTTAAAATTAGCTGACTTAATACAAATCCACTACTACCATAGACGTACCTAAACTCAGCTCTACACCCCTCCCTCTCTAGTTCAGAAGAAAATCTCCTAGCAGCCTCCTCCACGATAGGTTGAAGAGTCCTATCTACGAAAAAGTTGAAGGTATACACACAGTCTTCTCCTCTAAATACTGCTAGATTTAGGGGCCTAATTACTATTAGGATTCCTAGTATAACTAGGATTAAGATTAAGCTAGATAATACTACCCTCCTCATCATAGCATAGCACCTCCAAAGGCTTAACCCTAATATTACTGCCTAGAGTAGGATTAAGACTATACTGTGAATTTAATACTTCTAATTTCAACCCACTGACACTAATAATGACACTATTAAGGGTTAGACTATTGATTACAGCATTTAAGCCTTCTCCATTAACAGAAACCTCTACTTTGTTTGGAGGTATCCAGGCCCACTTTGCTTTACTATTACACATCCTTTTTATAGCCTCAGGAACTCTGCTATCATTGAGTGGGATTAGATTAGTTGAACTTATATCTAGCGCCTCTATGATACTCTTACTTGGCGGCTTTAAGATTAGGTTCTCTAAGCTACTCTCACCGATTATTTGACCCTTTACTATAACTCCAGCCCTTAAATCATGGCCGAATAGTAGTGCATCATCATATCTTGGGAATGCTGCAATAGCCGGTATATCTAGCTCTCTAACAATACTCTTAATCTCACTAGCTACCTCTAAAGCGATTTTCCTAGATAGGTGGGATAGAGGCTCATCTAATAATAGGGCTTTAGGCCTCGAAGCTATAATACATGCAAGCCCAGCTCTCTGCCTTTCACCCATACTAAGCTCTCTAGGCTTCCTATCAAGTAAGTTGCCTATGTCGAATCTCTTAGATACCTCCCTAATAATATCATCATGTATGCTACGTGGAGCTCCACTAAGAGAAGCAGATATAATAATATTTTCTCTAATACTCTTACTCTCAATAAATGGGTATGGGGACTTGAAATATGTAAATCTCCTTTCCCAGCTCGGATATTTACTCATATCGATACACGAATATCTTATTAACCCCTCATCATGACTTAGTAATCCAGCTATGACTTTAAGGACTGTGGTTTTGCCGGCGCCATTAGGGCCTATGAGGGCATAGATCTCACCAAATCTAACCTTAAAGCTAGCATTTCTTAAAATAGCCCTTCCCTTAAACCATTTAACCACATTATAAACTTCTAAAGCCCTCGAACAATCTAGGTCCAAGCTTAAATTAGTACTGTCCATAATTGTAGCCCACTTAAACACAGCTGTTCTAAACTTTTAAAGCGTTATGGATATAAGTGTAAACAAATTTGTTACCTGCTTCTATAGTATGAAAGATTTATAAATCCCCCTTAGTAACATTAAGTATGTGTGTGAGAATATGACGGCTAGGAATCCTAGAATCCTAATCATAGGTGGTGATGCTGTAGAAGCTCTCGAAATCTTCTACCCATACTTTAGGCTTAAAGAGGAAGGATGGCATGTTGATGTAGCTGCTCCTACAAGGAAGCCGTTAAGAACAGTCGTTCACGACTTTGAGGAGGGATGGGAGACCTATACTGAGAAAGCTGGCTATAGGTTCCCATGGGTCACTAAAAACTTATCAGAGGTTGATCCTAGAGATTATGATGGCTTAGTTATCCCTGGTGGAAGAATGCCTGAGTACGTTAGAGTTAATGCTGAGGAAGACGTTAAGAGAATTATTAAATCCTTCATGGATGAAGGTAAACCAGTAGCAGCAATATGCCATGGCCCCCAGATACTAGCAGCTTTTGGACTAGTTAGAGGGAGGAGAATGACTAGCTATATTGCTGTCAAGCCTGAGGTAGTGAATGGAGGAGCAGTATGGGTTGACGAGGAAGTTGTAGTAGATGGAAACCTAGTAACATCTAGAGCGTGGCCCGATAATCCTGCGTGGATGAGGGAGTTCATTAAGCTTGTTAAAGAAAGATTAAAGTTATAATTGAATAATTATTTTCATTTTTATCCACAATTTTTAGTCATATATGTGGTGTATTTAAGTTTCATTTGACCCCTTAGTTCTGGAGATTAAATTGTCTGATTTCAATAATGCTAAGATAATAGGCTTGACTGGATCTCTACTAGCTATTATGGGTATGATTGGTAGCCTAGCTGGATTAAGCTTCTTTAGATTAACATTTATCAGTGGTCCTGGCTGGAGTAGTGGATTTATGCCTCCAATGCATCATCCCTATCCATTAGCCTTCTATAGTACGCTCTCCTGGCTTAGTCTTGCTGGCTGGGTACTGATTATAATTTCTCTATACTTATTCTCTAGGTTTTATGGGGAGCCGGGTATTTTCAGTTACATCCTCTACTCAATATTAGCTATTATTTCTGGGTTTATACTATCAATTATCCTATTTATGGTTGGTGTGGTGACACTAGTAATCCTTATAGGTGTGCTCATAATGATACTTGCACTATTAGCTTTCTATGCGGGCATTATTGCTGGAGGATACTTCGCCTACACGTCTCTAAGACTCCTCTCTATGAAGTCTAGAGAAGAGTCATTTAAGTATGCTGGTATACTCTTACTAATATCAGCCATACTAGTGATAATACTCCCTCTAGCTTTACTATTTAATATTGCTAGTCTCACCGTACTAGCTGTAGCATACTACTCCTTAAAGCCTCCTGGAATAGTAACTAGTGGAGAATTAAAGAGCTAAATCTAGATTTTATAGGTTTACTTATCTATAATATCCTTAAAGCTTATTTCCCCATGGTGTTTATATTATGTTATGGGTTTAATATCTTGGATGTTATTGGTGTTCCTATTACTGAGAGGGGTGTATTAAGATTATCTAGACGTATTTTTGAGTTTACTAGGCTATATGGGAGTATTGGTTTACCTCTCCCTCATAGCCTCTGTCTCCTAGCTGTTACTGCTCCTAGTAGAGTCTTTGACTTAGCATATGAGTATATGAACTCCTCTCAGCTTAGAGTATGGTCTAGCTTAATAACTATTATCCCAGATTTAGCCTATAGGTTCCCGGATAATACTATGGTCTGCTATCTTAGTGATGACTCCTTTAAGAGCTCTGAAAAATTTGGCTATGAGATTGCATCTCTCTTAGTTAAGGCTAAGGCTTACAATAAAGTTAATGTCTCTGAGTGGTTATCACTATTTAAGAGTAGAATTAGTGGGAGGACAGCATCTAATATTCCAGGTGTTAATTTACTAGTAGCTGATGGCTATAGCTGGGCTTACAGGGTGTACGTAGAGTTTAAGGCTGAGAAGTTTATATCTATTGATAAGCTTATACCGACACCTCTAGACTTACTAGAACTCATAGCCTACGGCTATATAGGTGAGAGTGTAGCAGTTAAGGCTATAAGACACGCTATTAGATATCTTGGAGAATACATCATCACATCTAGGAACCTAACAGAGGCTTATGAGAAGCTAGCTAATGATAGAGAGTATATTAGCCTAGTAGAGAGCCTAAACCTAGTTAAGCCGGTAGTAATTTAACTGTTTTAGAACCGGAAATATAAGAGTATTAACACCATACCCCCTATAGTATACTAAACCCAAACCTCCTAAATATAATACTTTAAGATAGATGGTTAAGGTGATTATTAATGCAACTCGCTATAAGGGTAATATTTACATTAGCAGAGATAGCTGGAATAGAAGTTGGTAGAGACTATAAGCCAACATCTTATTTATATAGCTACTACAAAAAGAGAGATAATGAAGGAGTATTTCTTAAAGGTCTTAAACTCAAGGATAAGGTTAAGATTGTTAAGGTAACAGTAGATGGAGAATATAGTGAAATCATAGCTAGGGTTCCTAGTGAGAATTCAACTAAAGAATATAGAGTAAAGATTATATTACCTCTCGACTTTGAATGTACATGCCCATACCAACAACATCACTTTAACCCATGTAAGCACGTATACGCTACCATGCTTAAGATCTTAGAACTAAATGGAGCTCCAATAGAAGACTGGAGACTACAACAACTAGTATATGAAGGCTTAAATAAATACGCATACATTAAAGCCAAGGATCTGCAGGCCTTAACCTAAACTTCTACTATAATCTAATCAAGTCCTAACCACTGCTAAACTACTACTATCATAATAATTATGGACTTCTTAATGAGTAATAGCATTTACGTAAACCTATCTCTAATGCTATATTAGAAGTGTATGAGAAAAGTCTTATATATACATTAGGTATTTTGGAATAACAAGTCCTAATGGATTTAACTATTGATGGTATTAGCATACTCTACTTATATGTGCGCTTATTATGTTTTTTGCTTCATTGACGTTCTTAAAATCCATCCATGTCTTTAAGTATAATTTGTTATCTATCCTCTTCTTTACTCCTTCTAAGTGTATATCTCTATCATCTATGTATATGATAGCACAAGGCACGCATTCACTCTTCTCGGCATGCTTTAATGCTTTTAACGCCATGATACCTTTATCTGGGTGTGGCCCGATGACTAAATAGTTGAAGAGGTGGGTTAAGTTGAATTTATTTAATGCTTCAATAGCTATATCAGGTATATTCCAGCTTAGTACTGATATGAATGCTCCATTTTCTTTTGCCCATTTAATTAGGTAGACCATATCTAGGTATAGGTTGACTTCTACTCCACTACTATCAATTACTGTTTTCTCTGATATCCTCCTAAATGGAGGTTTTAGAGCTGATATATCTAGGTTATCCCATAGTGTACCGTCTAAGTCTACTAGTAGTAGCCAGCACTTCATGGTAGAGTCTCCTAGATCGGACAGTATGATAGTAGGTGTAGGTATGGGCAGTGGGCGCATGATGGGGTGTTCCCTAGGCAGTCATACTCGTTACTCATAGTATGATAGCATACGCTTCTCAACTCACAATCTAGGCATGATGGTATATTCTTAAAGTCTAGGTTGAATAAGAGTTTATAGTTTCTCCTCCATATTTCAATTAAGTTATCTTTCATAGTATCCCCTACTATGTATTCTCTGATATCTCGCTCAATGCCATCTATAACTGTCTTCCAGCTCCTCGAGTAGTATATACATGGTGATACTAGCCCATCACATCTAATATATAGTGCTTTATTTGAAGCGAAGGGGCATGATCTTAGTGTTGATGGTTTAATGTTAGGCTTAGTTACTTTAACTCCACTCTCTAATATCTTACCTATAGCATTACGCAATTCTATAGTCAATGACTGCCTACACTCATCACTACTAAAACAGTCTATCCACTGATCTCCACCAATATATGGTATGTAGTAGCTATACATAACCTCACTTATACCTAAGTCCTTAGCATACTCTACAGCTTTACTAACCTCTCTAACGTTAAGCCTATTAACAGTAAATATACTCTTAACAATAGGTTTAATAGTACCATACTTTAACTTGGCATCCTTAAGCTTAATGAGGCCCCTAGTTACATCAGTTAAACTACCAGGCCTCCTAATTTGCTTATAGAGCTTAACATCATACGCATCAATACTAACATAAACCTCATCAATACCAATCTTAATAAAGTATTCTGAGAGCTCCTCAAGCCTAGACCCATTAGTATTAATTACAGTATAGAATCCTAAACTCTTAACATAAGATATGAACTCTAGGAATAAAGGATGAATTGTAGGCTCACCAAAACCTGTAAATACAAGCTTACTAACACCTATGGCTAACGCCTCATCAATAATCCTCTTGAAGACATCGCGAGACATGAAACATGACATATTGAAATCTTTAACAGCAAACCTAAAACAGTGAATACATGAATAGTTGCATGAAGTAGTAAGTTCTATTACAAGCTCTCTAGGCTTAGATTCATCTCTCATACTAACAGTCCAATTACTAAACAATAAACTCGGCAAATATAGCGCCCAAAATAAGTTATCTACCATAGCCTAAATATCTAGATAAATACTATACATTAATGGAAGTAAATTGTTAATCTCACATACTCTAGTTAGCAGAAATCATCACTGAGAAGAGTTCAGCCCATGATTCCACCTAAGAGCTATTAATGGATATAGAGTTGTTTCTATGTCCCGCAAAGAGCTCTTAGGATACTAGGATTCTCTAGCTCTGCTGAGTATATTAGAGTCTCGCCTACATGTTTAAAATAGATTCTAAGAGCTCTAGAAGTTTATTATGTATACTTAACTATTATTATATGTATTTGAAAGCAAGATTTATATTTTCCCATCTGCTACTATACTTGTGGTTTCAAGGTGAGTATTATGGCTCCTCCTGGAGGCTATATGGGTAAGATTCTGAGAGTTGATTTAACAGCCGGGAAACTATATTATGAAGAGCTTCCTGAGGATGTTCTAAGAATGTGGATTGGCGGTAGGGGTCTTGGAGTCTATATTATGCTTAAAGAGGTTGATCCTAGAGTTGACCCGTTTAGTCCAGCTAATAAAGCTATAGTAGCTACAGGTCCACTAACAGGTATTCCTGGACTCGTCTCTCCTGGTAGGTGGGCTTCAATTACTAAGTCTCCATTAACCAATACAATCCACGACTCTCATAGTGGCGGTAAGTTTGGTCCAGAGCTTAAGTTTGCTGGATTTGATAGTATAATTATTGAGGGTGCATCTGAGAGACCAGTATACTTATGGATTCAGGATGGTAAAGCTGAGATTAGAGATGCTAAGCACTTATGGGGTAAGGATGTTCATAGTACAACTGATATGATTATTGAGGAGCTTACGCCAGCTATTGGTAGAGATGAGGCTAAGAAGATTAAAGTCGCCACTATTGGGCCAGCAGGAGAGAATCTATCTAGGATTGCTAATATAATGAATGATAAGAATAGAGCTGCAGGTAGGGGAGGCCATGGGGCTGTATGGGGCTCTAAGAAGCTTAAGGCTATAGCTGTTAGAGGCCATATGAAGCCTAAAATAGCTAGAGAAGATATATATAGGGAGGTTTCTAGTAAGTCGATTGATATCGCCAGGAAATCACCTATAACATCTGAAGCACTGCCAATGTATGGTACAGCTGTTCTAGTTAACATTATAAATGCTCACGGCATATTCCCTACTAGAAACTTCCAGACAGGAGTATTCCCTGAGGCTGCTAATATTAGTGGTGAAAAGATAGCTGAGACAATACTCGACCCTAAGCTTCAGAAAGAGGAGATATGCTGGGGCTGCATTATAGGATGCTCTAGAGGTTCTAAGATTAGAGGTAAATGGACTGGTGAGGGTGGAGGCCCGGAATATGAGACTGTATGGGCTCTAGGAGCAGATACTGGAGTTGGAGATTTAGAAGCTGTAACTAAAGCAAATTACCTATGCAACGAGTTAGGCTTAGACACCATATCGATGGGTGCTACAATAGCAACATTAATGGAGCTCGTAGAGAAGGGTAAGATTTCAGCAGAGAAGCTTAGAGGATTAGATGTGAGATGGGGTAATGGTGAAGCTCTAGTAGAGTTAGTATGGAGGACTGCCTATAGATCTGGCATTGGTGATGACCTAGCTGAGGGTGCCTTAAGACTAGCTAAGAAGTATGGGGCGCCAGAGCTAGCAATGGTCGTTAGAGGCATGGAGCTACCAGCATATGACCCTAGGGGATCTAAGGGTCACGGGCTAGCATATGCTACAAGTAATAGGGGTGGATGCCATCTAAGAGCATATGTTATAGCTCCAGAGATACTTGGAGTCCCACAGCTTGTAGATAGGTTTTCAGTAACAGGTAAGGCTCCAATAGTTAAAGAATTCCAGGACGTGTTCGCAGCATTAGATAGCCTAGTGGTATGTAAGTTTGTATCATTCTCCTACTGGAATGATGTCCTAGCAGCTCAATTATCAGCTGTAACAGGCTGGGATATAGGAGTTCAAGACTTCAACATTATAGGTGAAAGGATATATAATGCAGAGAGAGTATTCAATATACTAGCATTCGGAGACGGAGAAGAATATGATACACTACCGAGGAGACTACTAGAGGAGCCCATGCCTGAAGGGCCAGCTAAAGGCCATGTAGTAGAGCTTAAGCCAATGCTAGAAGAATACTATAAACTTAGAGGGTGGGTTAAAGGGAGGCCGACAAGAGAGACTCTAGAGAAGCTAGGACTCAAGTGGCTAGCAGATAGGCTAGAATCTGAAGGACTATTACCAGTTTAACACTAGATAATTTAAGACTTATAATCTCAAATCTTTTTTCTCTTTTCTCCCCATAAGAGTATTAATCTCACCATATATAATCTTAGAGTGGAGTAGTCTTGACAGGCTATGATCCTGTAGTTAGAGCTCTTAGAGTTAAAGAGAAGGTAGCTAGGATTGAGAGTGGTAGAGAGCTTAGACTCTACTATAGGTTTAGGATTGATAGGTGGTATGGTGGTATTGCTACAGGTGATGTTATCGGCTGTAATCTCTCTTGTGTATTCTGCTGGAGTTGGCGTTTTAAAGATAGACCTGATCTGGGTAGATTCTATACTCCACGAGAAGTTTTCTATAAGCTACTAGGTATTGCTAGGATGAGGGGCTTAGATAAGATTAGATTAAGTGGCGGAGAGCCTACTATAAGTAGAGATCACTTACTAGAAGTTATAAGGCTATTTGAGGAGGAAGGTTTAAAATTTATTCTTGAAACTAACGGAATACTCATAGGCTATGATGAGGGATATGCGAAAGCCCTCTCAAACTATAATAATATTATTGTGAGGGTATCATTTAAGGGTGTTAGTAGAGAAGAATTCCATAGACTCACAGGAGCGAATCCAGAAGCTTTCGAGTATCAGTTTAGAGCCTTAGAGAATCTATTAAACGCTGGTTTAAAACCTGGAATTGAATTCTACCCAGCAACTATGATAGGCTTTAGTAGTGATAGTGATATAATAGAGTTTACTAGGAGACTAGCTAGCATTCATCCGGCTTTAACAGATGTAGACTGGGAGTATGTTATACTATACCCGCATGTTAAGATGGTTTTAGATAGGGTAGGCTTAAAGCCTACTAGGGCGGTGAAGCCTAACAGTATACCTAGGAATATGATCTAGCTATACAAATCCTTCTTAAAGGACACTCCCGGCAAGCTCTTACTCTACAAGCCCTCTTAACATGTATATAGGCTACTGTCTGAAGCCAGCCTAGAGCTCTACCTAAGCTACTCCTCAAAACCCCTATACTGCACGAGCTACTCTGAGGGCATGTAGGGCAAGTATATAGCCTGCAATACCTCTTATCAGGTCTTCTACTCCATAGCCTAAATCCAAGGTTTAATAGGAATTTCTCGAAGTTAACATCGAATGGTGCATAGCTAGAGTCTAGCTTAACATGTAGTATATATGAGTATAAAGTCTTTGGACCAACACCTTTATACTCTAATAATAGCCTACTATCCTCAGAGCCGCCCTTGATAATGCTATCTCTAACACTATAATAGTATCTGAGAGCTTTAGGGAGCTCTCTAACCTGGATACTACTAATACTGGTCAGAACGTCTTCTAGATCACTATGAATAATATCAAGGGGGTCACTGTAGCTAGCTAGAATTCTCTTAACCCACCTTACAGTATTAACATGGTAGTTTGTATTCTTAGAGAGGAAGATAGACATAAATACAGTAATATCATCTAAATGAGATACAGCAATACCATATGAGGGATAATACCCGATGAGATAATCAATAACCTCTTTAAATACACTCCTAACATCTCTAAGAGCACTCTCAATATCAAACCATAGACCTAGTATGTAGTCGGCATAGTTGAGGCAAAAGACACTATCATGACTAACCAAGTAACCACTACTTGTGGCTTTAACCCTAAGACCACTACAAACACCATAATCTTTAACCATAATACTATCATGTATACTAAACATAGGTAGAGCAAAAGATGGGTATAGTAACGTGGCGGGATCCCAAACAGCTCTAACACTCTTTAATATCTCTAGCACTAGATGAATACACCCTTTATAAAAGGATATAATTGAGTAGTTAATATTAAAATCTTATATTAAGTGAGAATTACTTAGGGTAGACTCTAAGTTTTAAGTTTCTTCTTCAAAATACTTCTCTATTATTTCTCTAAACTTCTCCTTCTCTTTCTCAATATAGTTTACAAGTTCGTCTACAGAGACTGGATCTGTAAATATTAGTCTTACACCTTGGGATGTAAATACTCTATAACTAGTCTGGCACGCGTCGGAAGCTATAATAACGTCTGCGTCTCTTAAAATATTCTCTCTCAACCAGTTATACTTAGGGGGTCCACGTAGTGGTATGCCTTGTATATTAATTACATGGTGATGATGTCTTCCTTCAATATCAGTGTCTGGGAGAGATCCCAGAGGATTCACTCTATCTTCTACGAAGACTAGATCGCCATCCTCCATATAATCATATATTTTAAATATCTGACTGTGGGCAAAGTGTCCTGGATAAACATTTCCTTCTATTGTGCTAGCTATAGCTATCCTATATTTAGTCAATCTATGCACCTAAGCTTGCTTATAAAACTAAAGTTTTTATGAGCTTGTCTATATTATGTAAGGTAGTTTCATCTATAAGGTCTGTTTAGATGATATGCTTATAAGGATTATCTCCAAACCATAATCTGGTGGAACTATGTATGGGTATGGGGTTTATAGTTAGCGCGGCTATGGAGGCTGCTTTCAGGGGTTCAGCTAATTATGCTGGTGGACTAGGTGTCTTAGAAACTGATAAATTCTATGCTGCAGGCCGTATAGGCTTACCTTATATTCTTATTGTACCATTTTATCCTAAAGGCTACGTAGATTATAATGTAGCTGATAGGGCTAAGCTTGTAGAAGTTGTGAATAGGCATAGCTTCGAGTTCTTATCTAATCTTAGACATGTTAAGAGTATTAGTGTCAAAGGTAGTCAAGGTAAGCTTATAGCTGAGGCTGATATCTATGAGTATAGTTTTGGATCTGCTAAAGCACTACTATATAGAATTACTAGACCACTACATATAGCTAGTTTATTCGAGTACTTATATAGACATCATATTGATGAGTGCACATATTATATTACAGCTGCAGCTGTAGCATCAGAGATTGTTAAGCTTATCGGCAATATTAGTATCGTAGATGTCCAGGAGTCACATTTAGCTCTACTACTCTACATGTTACCTAAGAGTATAAGGAGAAGATTCATAACACACACTCCGGGCCCCTGGGGTCACCCTAGACTGTGTAGGAGTGAAGCTGAAAGTCTCTTAGACTTAAGCTTACCTAACGTTAAGACTATGACTGAGGCTGCTATGGAGAATGCAGATGAAGTCTATACCGTGTCACATAAACACTCTGAGATTACTAAGAAACTCTTCCCTAAATATGCTGATAAGATTAAGTATGTAACTAATGGTATTGATCTCGAGAGGTGGCGTAGGATTAAGGAGGATCCTGGTAGTAGTGAGGCGCTTATGAAGCTGAGATTGAGTTTTAAAGAACAACTTAAATCACTAATATCCGCTACTTCAGGTAAGAATATTGGTGATAGGCTAGTAGTAGCTTGGACTAGGAGGATTGTTAAGTATAAGAGACCATACTTTGTGGAGAGGCTTGTCTTAGAAGAAGATTTGAGGGATAGAATATTCCTAGTAGTAGCTGGGAAACCACATATCTGGGATCACTGGGGTAAAGATATGGCTGAGAGGTTTATCAGAGCCTCTAGAGAATTAGATAATATATACTTCCACTCAACATATGATACTACAATAGCATACTATCTTATATCAGGCTCAGACCTACTACTATTCACACCATTCCCAGGATGGGAGGCTAGCGGAACTAGCCATATGAAGGCTATGGTGAATGGCGTACCAGTACTATCATCTAAAGATGGCTCTAGCCTAGAGTTAATACAGGATAATATTAATGGCTGGCTTTTCGGCTTAGATATTAATGAGTTTATCGACATAGATAGAGATGCTAGAGCTCAGGAGATTGATGAATTAGAATATGATGATATGGTTAAGAAGTTGGTAAAAATAGTTAATATATATGAGAATGATAGAGATCTATATAATAGCGTATCCTATAATGCCTATAAGACTTCAATACCATTCGCCGATATTAATAGAGTCCTCAAACAATACTATCCCCAGTACTTTTCTAGCCCATAAGCTTATAGAGCCTTTAGGATCCTATAGTACTATTTAGGATTGAGGCTTTGAGTATAGTCTGGATTATTAGCTTTGAGTTTAGCGGTATAGCTAGTCTCGGAGGCTTGGGGGAGGCCGTTAAATCTAAGGCTCTAGTATTGGCTAAGAGGGGTTTTAACGTAACGGTCCTCATGCCGGCTCATGGAAGGTGTTATATGTATAAGGATATCAATTTTAGAGAGTGTAGTTTTAGGATTGGATTAGACGGGTTACATTATAGGTACTGTATTGGTGCTTGTGAAGTCTATGTTGATAATGTTAGGTTAGTCTTATTTAGGGGGCTAGATGATTATACGAGTAGTATACTAGACTCATGGCATATATACTCTAATACTCCTGAGAAGGCATCACTCCTAGCTAGAGCAGTTAGAGGGTATATTAGGTGGTCTAATACTCTACCAGATATTATTGATGTTAATGATTGGCATAGTGTCCTCGCAGGTGTAGCTGTTAAGCAGGAGGGAGAGCTTAGAGGATATGCTATACCACTAGTCTACACTATACACCTCTCTGGCTCTCCAAGCTTCCCATGGCACTATGCTTCTAGTGAGTGGTCTGGGCTAGGTGACTATATTCACCCAGTATGGAGGGTTTATAAACATAACTTTGAGAGCTATAAGAGTGTCTGGGACTCTGTCTACGGGAATATTGAAGCCTTCGGAGTACATGAGGCTGACGTTGTAGCTACAGTGAGCTGGTCATATCTTAGAGAAGAACTAGCTAGAAGACATGGCGACTGGATTACTGGTAAATCATGTGTGACATATAATACTACAGATGTCAGGGTAGAACATGTAGACTCATGGATTAATAAAGAATTTGGAGGCATATGGGAGGGGTTAGAGTGGAGACTTATAGAAGAGAAGCTTAGAGGATTAGATGGCTGGGGCTATATAGAGCCTAACGGAATATTAGTAGTATCACTAGGGAGACTAACCTGGCAGAAAGGATTCGATATAGCAATTAAAGCATTAGACCACGCGCCCGAGGTAAAACTACTAATACTAGGCATACCAGTAGGAGACATAGACTATGAGAACTACATTAAAAACCTAGTATACGAGAAATGGAGTAGAGTTAAAGTCATAACTGGGAAAATCGACCCCATAATTAGACTAGCATTAATGAGACTATCTAAAACTACAATAATACCATCAAGATGGGAGCCATTCGGCATGACAGCAGTAGAATCCATAGCCTTAGGAACCCCAGTAGTAGCCTCAAATACTGGAGGACTAAAAGAGATAGTAGTAGATTTAAGATGGTCAAACAAAGGAACAGGAATATTAGTAAAGCCAGAAGATCATGTAGATTTAGGCTTAGCTATGAGATCACTAGCAATAATAATGACAGGTAAAGACTACCACAATATCCCACTAGAAGAAATAAGAAGAATAGCATATACAATAAAACCAGATAGTATAAGAGAAAACTGTATAAGAAGAGTAGAAGAAACATTCAGAGAAGAACCAATATATAAAATGATAATAAATTGTTACAATAAAGCAAGACAAATGGCACACTACAGAGCAGTTACTATATAAATCGTTTTAATATAGAATATACAGTAAACCTTTAGTTATAAAATCTATTATCCTATTACTTTGAAAGATATTCTCATTAAACTCATAATGTTAATATATACTACTATTATTCACGCTTGATTGTCTATGATAAATATATATTAAAGCTTTTATACCAATTATAATAATTATTATAATACCTTAGGTGATGGCATGATGGTTAATCGCCAATGGATAATGTAAATGATGATAATGGTCAGGTTTTGATTGGAGTTGGGCCTCCACTAAGATTATCAGATCTTCCATCTCCTCCGAGTAGTCTTATAGGATTAATTAAGATAATAGGGCCTAGCGTTATTGTTCTTGGGATGGGTATTGGTGCTGGAGAATGGCTTTTAGCTCCTGCAGCTACTGTAAAATATGGTGTAGGAATTCTATGGATTGCTACTATAGCTATAATTATTCAAACTCTAGCTTTTCTTGAGGCTGTTAGATACACTATATATACTGGAGAGCCTTTAACAACTGGTATTATGAGGTTATGGCCTGGACCTAAATTCTGGGGTTTTATTCTCTTAGTATTGCTGGTTTTAAGTCTTGGATGGCCTGTTTGGGCTTTTGGAGCAGCTACAGCTATAATTGCAGCTTATATGGGTAGACTCCCAGGGCCTCAAGATGCAAATTTAATTTTAATATCAGGCTTCATCCTGTCAGTACTCATTATATTAATTTTATCTTTTGGAGGTAAAGTTGTTAGAGTTTTAGAGGTCTTTCAATTGTTTATGATGATTTTCGTTCTTGTAGTTATGGTTTTACTTGTATTTACTATAGTTCCTAAAGTTAGCCTTATTAATGTAATTAAAGGTTTCATATCATTTGGTCAAATACAATCTAGTGATTTACTAGGAGCAGCTCTACTACTAGGAGCTGTTGCTGGATATGCTGGAGCCGGAGCCTTTGCTAATACAGTTATCTCAAGTTATTATAGAGATAAAGGTTTAGGTATGGGAGCTTATGTTGTAAGTATAACTACTATAGTAGGAGGATCGAAGATAAACCTATCACCTAATGGTGTAGCATTTAAGATAACAGATGATAATTTAAGGAGGTGGAGAGCTTGGAGAAATATTGCATTAATAGATATTATAGGTATATTTACTTTAGGTTCATTCCTAGGAATACTACTACCAGTAGCTCTAGCTATAACATTACTACCACAAGGTGAAGATATAGGAGGATGGGCTGTTGCGGTATATCAAGGCGAAGCTCTAAAAACCATATATGGATCAACCGGCTGGGCTATAATCCTAGTAGTTGGATTCTGGGTACTATACAGTACCCAGCTCGGACTAACAGAACTTGTTGTTAGAACAGCTACAGATATACTATGGACTATGAGTAGTAAAATAAGAGAGCTTACAAGAAACGATGTTAGAAAAGTATACTATACTCTACTAGCCTTTATGACACTATGGATAATAACATCATATATCCTATTCTATATACTCAAAATTAACCCACTACTAGCATCAGCACTAGTAGCTAATATGTCAAACATAGTGTACCCATTAACAGTCTTAGCTAACCTGTATATAAACATAAAATATTTACCAAAAGAGATAAAACCATCACCAATAATAGTAGCAATACTACTAGTAGGAACAATATTCTGGCTAACATTCTTTACACTATTCCTACTATCATTAGTACTAAAATAGTAATAGAATCAATGAAGTAATTTTTCCTCCTATCTTAAACTCTTTTTAACCTAAATTAAACATTAGTTAATTGTAAAGAATAATATTATGAAGACTATTAAGGTCAGTGATGCGGGGCCTTATCATTAAATCAACCGAAAACTACCTACATCATCCTAATATAATCAAATAGTAACTTACGTTATTAAACATTAAATACTTAATAATTAAACTCTCTTAGTAATAATAGATAGCGGGGTGCTCAGACGATGCAAGCCCTGTCACTCTTCCAATAAGCCCGCCTTTCATCATAGCTTATAGCTATACCATTCATAATCTATGTAGCTCTTAGAGAATATAAATATTCATGTATTAGATAAATATATGTCTCCTTTGATAGATCTTCATAATCGTAGTCTTCCCTTTCAATAACCTGTAAATACTATTAACTATAATCAATAGCCTTCTATTTAATAGAGAGCTTATATAAGCTTAGATGTATGCAGGCTAAGATATAGGAGCTATTCACTTAAAAGTCTTCATAACTAAGAAAGGTTAAACTTCGGAATAAAAATATCGAGGTAAAGATGTACTAGGGACTAATTTTGGTATTAGTTCTTACGATGTTGTTGGTAGGAGGTTAGCGCAACAGATTATTTTGAGGGAGGCTCCTGTAGAGCCTGTAGAGGGTTTGAAGTTTGTTAAAACCTTTTGTGGTATGTGTGTAGCTCTTTGTGGTATTCAAATTGGTGTTGATGGTAATAATAGGTCTAGAGTAGTATTTTCTATAAGAGAGCATCCACAGCGAAGTCTTTGTGGTAGAAGTGCCAGTAGTCTGTGGCTTTGGAGGAATGCTTTGAGGCTTAAGAAGCCTATGGTTAGGGTTGGTGAGAAAGGTGAAGCTAAATTTAGAGAGGTTGATTGGGATACTGCTCTTAATAGTATAGCTTCTAAGCGCTTAAAGAGGTAGTTGATAAGTACGGGTATAAGGCTATAGCTATTGCATTTCATGATGTTTGGTCTCATTATATGCCTCTCTTCTCATATCTTCATGGAACTCCTAATACTGTAAGTGTTCTTGGTATATGTGCTGGGTCTGGTATTGTAGCTAGAATGCATACTTTAAGTGCAGGGCCACCTTTTGCTGTTGACCCTGACTATGAGAACTCTAGTTTCCTGTTATTAGTAGGTAGGGCTTTAAGCCATGCCAGTATGGGTGCAGTGCATAGAGCTATGACTAATGAGAAGCTAGATATAGCTATATGTTGATCCCAAAATGTCTGAGTTCGCGTTTGGCAATGTTAAATGGATATCTATAACATCAGGGACTGATCCTGCTTTCGCTCTAAGCATTATACATGTTTTATTGGAAGAGGGTCTTTATGATGCTAATTTCCTTAAGAAATACTCTAATGCTCCATTCCTAGTAAAATCTGATGGTAAGCCTTTAACTGAAGCCGATATTATTGAAGGTGGAGATTCTAAGAAGTATTTAGTGTTTGATGCTAAGGATAAGAAGCTTAAAGACCATAGAGAGGCTTTAGATCCAGACCTCTGGTATATTGGTGAGGTAACCCTAAAAGATGGAACCAAGATTGAAGTTAAGACAGCTCTAAATCTATATAAAAGATAGAGCTTCAAGATATAAGCCTGAAGAGGAAGAGAATGGGAATGACTATAATGATGTAAGGGCATTCATAATAATTAATACTCTACTAGGCAATATAGATAAGCCTGGGGGCCTCTGCTTCCAAGAATCAACTAAACTCCCCTCAATCATAACTGTTAAGACTGTTGAGGGTAAGAAAGGAGCTTTTTGAAGACATAACTAAGCTGAGAGTTGATAAAGCTAAGTATCCTCTAACCCCTTCAACCTCTGACGCTCTTCTAGATGCTATATTAGAGGAGAAACCTTACCCAATTAATGCTTTATTCACGATTGGAACTAGTATGATAATGAGAGATATGAATACAAAGAAGGTTACTGATGCTTTAAAAGAGCTTGAACTCTTAGTTGTAATAGATGTGCTCCCTATAGATGATGCCAACTATGCTGACTATATCCTACCGGATACAATTTTCCTTGAGAGATGAGATAACATTTACCAAGTGGTCTCTCCATGCTGTAGTTCAAAGACGGTCTAAGGTTGTAGACCCGCCTGAAGGATTCAATGCTAGAGATGCTCTCTGGGTAATATTTGAAATTGTTAGAAGATCGTTCCCCGAGAGGGCTAAAGCTTTAGGCTAAGATGATAGATATGCAGACTATAAGATTTACAAAGAAAAGTCCTACCTAGAATTGAGGAGGCAGTAATATCTAAGCTCGCCGCGACAAGGAATATAGATAAGGAGAAGCTTAAGAAAGCCCTGAAGAGGAAGGATATTATGTGCTTAAAAAGAAGGAGTACCATGTGACACCATATAAGACAGCTCTTAGAACCCCCTCCGATAAGGTTGAGATATACTCTTTAGCAGCATTAGCTAACGGCTTAGATCCACAACCAGACTATATTCCTTCGCCATATGCTAAGCCGAAAGCTCAAGATGAATTCTACTTTATTAGTGGTAAGGCTCCCCTCACCTCTGTCCATGCAAGCCTTATGGAGCCTATGAAGTTCATTGGAGAGAGGAGTGTATGGATAAACCCGAAGGATGCTGAAAGGCTTGGAATCCGTAGTGGCGACGTAGTAGAATTAGAAATTATAGATACAGGGATTAAAGCTAGAGCTAAGGTTAAAGTAACTAAGAGAGTTAGAGAAGGAGTCCTCTTCGTATATAGTAATATGTATAATTGGATGTCAAAGCTCTTACCAGAAGATCACTTCGCAAAAAAGAAGTAAACCCCCAATTGGCTAAACAAAGACTATGCAACTCCAATAGTAGGTGAAGGTTCATGTAATTGTAGTGTAAGGGTGAGAAAGTTATGAGGCTTGCATTCGTCTGGGACTCTCGTAAATGTATAGGATGTATGGCTTGCGTAGTAGCTTGTGCCTCAGCAAACTATCCAGATTTTATGGAGAATACTAAAGCTAATCCTCAATGGAACTGGCTTGCAGGCAATATAAGAATTATAGTTAATGAGATGGAGGAGAAACCATTCATAAGACTTTTATCCTGCCAGCACTGCGATAACCCGCCATGCGTCTACGTATGTCCTACAAAGGCTACTTATATTGATAAGGGCACGGGCTCAGTTAGAATGGATCATGATAAGTGTATAGGGTGTAGGTCTTGTCTTGTATCATGTCCATATAATGCTAGATGGTTAAATCCTGTAACATTACAACCTGAAAAATGCCCTGGCCCCTTATGCTCTAAAAAAATGGAGCCGGTGTGTGTTGAAGTATGCCCAGCTGGGGCTAGGCTATTTGAGGATCTCGACGATCCTAACTCACCAGTTAATGAGGTATTAAGAAAGCATAAGGTAGAGGG
The DNA here is from genome assembly GCA_030549835.1 of Thermoproteota archaeon. Classification (GTDB taxonomy): domain Archaea; phylum Thermoproteota; class Thermoprotei_A; order Sulfolobales; family Acidilobaceae; genus DSZV01. Next base: position 9,264 of record JAUQQR010000004.1, on the reverse strand, counting down.
GATGTTAGAGCGTCTTGACACATAGCCTAATTGGTTTATAGTTACAGGGTGACCTCTATGGGGGAGTCCAAGGTTCCTGGGAAGCTGACTGCTTTCGTTGCTTCATTAGTTTTAATAATTGTAGGTTTCGCTATGATAGTCTACGGCTTTACTAGGAAGGAAGCTCACATTATAAATTGGGGTTTACTAAATGTCGGCTATATTTACTTTGCTATGACAGCTGGGGGTTCAATATTGATTTGGAGTATTTATATAGTTCTCGGCTACCGAGGGCCTAAAGGAGAGCTTGATAATATAGTTAAGCTTGGATTATGGTTCTCTATAGTAAGTTTAGCTGTAGCTGGCATAGCAATACTTGTAAAGTTGACTAGACCTTTAGACGCGGCTTTACTAATACTATCAAGTTTTAACCCAGCCTCTAGAATAGCATTAGATGTACCCCTTATTGCCTTATTTATTGTAATCTTAGCAGTGCAATTAATACTCTTGATGAGAGCTCATAGTATGAGTATTGGTAGAGTTGAGTTAGCCTTAGCAGTCTTAGGATTTATAATTGCAATAGCATTATACACTAACCTAGCCCAAACACATAGTACTCTAATATCTATCCCAGGATGATACGGGTCTCTCCCCTTACTAGCCCCATACTTTATAGCTAGCGCCATTCAACTAGGGACAGCTATTCAAGCACTCTTCACACTACCTTACATATGGAGGAGTGAAGAGATAAAAGGTTTTATGACAAGATATCATGGATCAATAATAGCTTTAGCAATCCTTGTAGTAGCATTTCTAACCATATGGAATATTATAATAGTAGTGTATAGACCAGATGCGTGGGTAACTTATAGTGAAATCATTATGGGAGCCTATGCTCCAATATTCTGGATTTTCGGAATACTACTAGGCATAGGAGCTACACTAGTACTAGCCTTATACGCAGTATCCAGTAGAAGCATAACAGCCCTAATACTCGACTCAATACTAACCCTAATAGCAGTTTTCGTAAATATTTACATAATAACCATAGTACACCAAACAATAATACCCGAAGCCTAAGCGGACTCTTCATAGTAAGAGAATTCAATATAACACTAGGTGAAGTTCTAATATTAATAGGAGCAATCATAATATGGATATCTCTATATGTTCTCGGCCAAATACTACTACCACTACTACCCGGCGAAAAGCCGAGAAGACTCCTCATATTCAAATAAAATAAATAAAATTTCCATTTTTCCCCCTCATATATTCAATTTTAAAATTTAAAGATTCATTCTCATTGAAAGGCCTAACTCCTCTACTACCTTACTCGCAATCCTTTTAGCGTCAAAGAGGCTACAATCTACAATAGGAACATGTATTAGTATTTTTAGGCCTATAAAGTTCCAGTCTTTAGCCTATTCTGAGTCTTATGCTTGTTTTCTTCCTTTCTTAACTAGGAATGTTGCTAGAGCTAAGATTAAGATAATAACGATGACAAAGCCTATGTATGGTAGCCAGGTTTTGATTGGTGTTAAAGGTGTTACAGCTTCTTTCACAGTAAAAGTTCCTCTCTGTCCATTGACCTCAATCTCATATGTTCCCACTACATTTCTGGTTACTTCAAATATAACAATTTTAGATTCTCCCCCTGAAAGTGTAATAGTTTTTGAATCTACAATTGCACCATCTACCTTAAGTTTAACTGTATAAGAGCCTGTCTCTTCGCCAACATTGGTTATATTGATTGTGATCTTAACAACTTCTCCAGGTTTAACTTCACTTGGACTTATAGATAGACTGGTAATTCTAAACTCGGCTGGCTTAAGGGGTGCTTTTAGTATAAAGCGTCCTGTTAAGCCGTTTACTTCAACATTATAAATACCTGGAACATCTCTTCTTACCTTAAATGTCACAGTAGTCGATTCTCTAGGTGCTAGCTTTATATCTTTACTAGCCTCATCTAAACCATTTATCTTTAAATTCACTCTATATACTCCTTCTCTCTCACCAATATTTCTCACAGTAACTGATATCGTTATCTCCTCTCCGACGTTAGCTTCCGTTGGATTTATCAGCAAGTTACTTATTTCAAACTTCGCGGTAAGAGGTATAGCTGTAAGCCTCATAATGATATAGCCATCTCCACTTACTGTGGCTATTGTTGAAGATTCCGTTGTATTCATAATACTAATACCTCCAAATGATTCCCATTGTTTAAAGCTATACCCTCTTGGAATAAATCCAGTTGTAAGTGGGTAGGAGCCTATAGTTACAGTTGTTGTACTACCATGCGAGTAAGTTTTACCTGCAAAAATTAATGAAGCTTCGCTAATAACATTTCCAGCTTCATCGTAAATGTAGAATTTAACTATATGTGTTTGTGCTAAGACTGTAAGCGTATAAATTGCTGTTTTTGACAAGCCACCATCTAATCCTGTAATAGTTATTATGTATAATCCTTCAGGTGTTAATGTTGAAGTTAATATAGTCATATTTGAATAAGCTGTAGCTATACTTGGATTAATCGTAACACTATCTGGGTTAAAGCTTACTGAGGTTCCTGGTGGGAGACCTGAAGCTGAAAAGCTTATAGTAATTGAAGAGTTATAACCACCAATGAGTGTAACCGTGATAATTGTAGAAATACTTCTACCATGTATTATGGAACCATTTGTAGGTAAAACTGAGATTGAGAAAGTGTAGAAGTATGCTATTTCAATTATAGGTTCATTTATTATAATATTCACAGAGCTTCTAGTCCCACTATATGACCCATTTCCATAGCCAATCCATCGCTCAAAAGTCCAGCCTGGAGATGGTGTAGCACTAATTAGAATTAAAGAGCCGGCATCATACCAGCCTGAGCTTGGTGAGACAGAACCACCATCGCTCGGGCTAGCCTGTATGGTTAAGTAGTATTGAGTCTTATAAGATGCAGTTATAGAGCCTCCACCTGAAGGTACAATTATTAAGCCGCTTCTAGCATCTGATAAACCACTTGTAGAAACCCATACATAACGCTTACTAGCTCCGGCACTAACCAGATCAGTCCAAGTGAATGAGTGATAAGAGCCAACTTCCCATGTGAAGCTTATAGGTAAGTCTGCATACGTGTATCCTACACCATCAACAATTAACACAATCCCTGACGCATCATAGCTTAAACCTAAGGCGGAGAATGTTATAGTAGCAGTTTGTGGAGGAGCAACTACTTCCTGCTTCACAGCTACATATACGGGATTTAATGCTGATTGAGAACCACTTCTGAGTCCTATCGTGATCTTACCAGTTTCATTAACTTTAATAGTTACCTGTGTAATCCCCTCAGTCACATTTGTAACATTAATAATTCTTGCTAAGCCTTCTAGTATAACAATCTTAACTTCACTTGTTGTTGGATGAGCTATAAGGACGTGGAGTACTCCTGAGGTATTTGCGAGGATCTCTATCTTTGCATAACCTTCCTCATTAAGTATAAGCCCTTTAGACTCTATTAAATTACCGGGGAGGCTGTTAAGCGCTTCAGTAAATTTAGATGCTAACTCTTTTGGTACTCGAACCTTACCTCCTAAGAGCTCAGTAATATCTTTAAACTGCCATTTAAGACTCCACTCTACAGCATTAACCAAAAGTACTTCAGCAATCTCGTCCTCAACAGCTTCTACTTCAAAGCTAAAGTAAACAGCCCGATATCCTAAGGGAGACCAGTACTTATCATGAACTATAATTCCTGCAAGGCCATCCTTAGAGAGAGCTATGAGCTTTGTTGGAAGCAGTTGTAGTATCATATCATATGCATTACTAATGTTAAATGTTAAAGTAAGACTATTACCTAGGTTAGGAATGTTTATAACTAAACTGAGTATAGCGTCTGAAATATTAGCACTAATTATAGATCTATAGAGGCTTTGGAGAGTCCAATTTAAAGACATATTCATATGCTGTATAATATTCTCTGAAGAGTAAATCTCCTGGGTTGTATTTTCTATAAGTCTTGAGAGCTTACTATAAACCCTTTCTGCTTGAGGTCTCATCTCCTGAGCTTTCCACCAAGCTGTATACGCTAGAGCTCTAGGCATTACAAGCTGCCAGCCAACCTGAGTATATGCTGGTATATTAAATTCATTATATACGCTTGGTATTAGAATACTAAATTCCTCAGGGATATTAAAGTCAAGGTATTTAGCTTCAATAGTTGTCTTCATTGAACCATTGAAAGGTACGTAGGGGACTTGAATTGGAATAGAGCCGACAAGCAACCCTAAGTACTCATATTGACCACATAAAGTATAGGCAATCTGATCACGTACATACTCCCATAGAGCTAGTTCAGGCATTCCTAGAAGTGCTGCTATAGTACTCTCAAAAATTATATTTACATCTTCAATAGCCTCACCTACATGTCCTCTAGACCCCACCTTATAATGTTTTTCAGAGCTGCAGTCAGTCCAAACAATCCAATCACTTAATGTTCCATGTGTTACTATAAGTCCCGCATGCTTTGTCTTTATATATACAATTAACTCATTCAGGATACTTATATCTCTGAGATCCCAGTTCCAGGGACTAATTTTTCCTGTTACATTAACTCCAAGCCATAGATTACTTAGGATTATAACGCTTGGTTCAAAACCCCCTTTCAATATGTCTACTACGGATATATCAGGCCAAGCTATGTAGAGGTTATAGTACTTTCCAAGCTTTTCCCAGTGATGGAAAGGTATAATACCATTCCTGTTAATAAGATCTGAGATTTTACTTATTATAGTTATATTTCTCATAATACTGTCTGGGATCTCATAATTAGAATAGTCTTTAAGCATTTTTGAGAGCTGTTTCAAGTTATGTTGAAGTAGCCATAGCTTGACATAAGGGTCAATAATGAGGACTCTGGTACTACTGGACTCGTTAACAACGTAGTAGAACCCTGACGGTGAAGTAGACGTATTTCCATCGGTATCTGTTACATTAGCCCGGAACATAACATAGTGGCCTTCCGGCTGTCCATCTATCTGCGCATTAAAAATCTTGATGGAAAAGCTTATGCTTGAAAGTTTTGGCAGACCTGGAGGAATAACTCCATTAATTAAATTTATTATATCATTTAGTTTCTTTATCATATCTTCGATGGGGGACATTAGTTCGTCAGGGACTAGCATTAACGTGTTCCACGGCCCTCCATCAACTGAAAATTCAAAACTAACATCTTTAACTCCTTCACTATCTATAGCTACGATCAGAGTCTTCAGTTGCTTATTACTACCTAACACCCATCCCTTAGGCCCTAATCCACCCGTCTCCATAAGAAGAGTAGGATCACTGAGAATCTCGTAAACTGCTGTGAAAACAAGCGGGGGTTTATATGAAGCTTCACCTTCAATAACTGTATAATTGCCTGAAGCAATTTGAGCACCATTAACTATAAGCGAGTAATTAACATGGCTTAAAATCTTCCACGTATAAATTATATCTCTCATAGTTTTTGCTGGAAGGCCTGGAATAGATGTAAAATACCACCCAGGAGAAAAAGGGATTGGAAGCATTGGTAGATCAAATGTTCTCGACTCTGAAAGTAATACTGAACCATCTCTCATTAAGCTTAACGTTATAGTTACGGAAAGATTTATAGTACTAATATTTCCATAAACTTCAGCAAAGATAATAACACCTTGCATTGAATGAACAGTCTTCGGAGATCTAGTTAGTGAAAAGACAGAGATAATACTGTTACTACTAGGCTCTATTATAACCTGCTGGGTAGGTATTGAAGCAAGGACTAAAGCCACTAAAAACAGCATGGATAGAATAACTGCCATAGATTGTTCTATGTTCATAAGGCTTTTCAGCTTCATCTAACTAGCACCTAATATATTAGACATTCTACTAATTTAAAAACTTTATGAACTCCGCTATTTATCAATTTAAGGAAAGAGCATACCGGATATAATTAAGCTATTTAGTCTTGAGACTGCAGGTGGTTTTTTGACAATATTAGTATTAGAGCTAGCGTGCAGTGTTAAGGTTGTTAGTAATGTTGAATCTTCTGAGGTTATATCTGACCTTCTAATATCTCTTCTTATCGATGAGATCAATATTGGTGACAAATTAATGGGTGAGCTAGGGGTAGCTCTTGAAGATATAGGTAGAGGCTTATGGGGATTTAGATGGGAAGATAGAACTAAAGTAAGAATTAATATGCCCCTTAAATACTGGAGAACACCGTAGAGAGTCGAGAATATTAAGCTTCTACTATGAAATCTTCGAGACTTTTTGGGTAATATGTTATTTTCTCATAGCCTTCTTCAGTTACTAGTATGGTATCTGAGTACCTAAAGCCTTCAAGGCCTTTAACGTATATTCCTGGTTCTATTGTTAGAGTCATTCCAAGCTTTAACTCTCTCATCTCCAATGTCTAGGAGTAAGGCTTATTGGCTTATTATTTTTCCAAGTATGCTGATAATGCTTTTAGTTTTGGCGTTTACTTTAATTTCCTATATGATTGGATGTTACTAATGAATACTCTGAGATGAGCAGTGTTAAATGAACTCCTAAAAGCTGCGATACTACAATGATACTCATACTTTAATATTATAGGCTTAGTATGGTTTTAGGTTTGAAATCTGTACATGCTAAAAAACTAAATGATAAGATTATTGAAGAATTAAGACTTCTAGCTTTAAGCTCTAAGCCTATAGATGTTAGAATGGAACTCTTAAAGCCTCCAAGACTTAAGATTAGCCTTAGCGAAGAACTTCCCCCAATAGGACATAGATCACCTCTAGAGAAGCTATCTATTCTCGGGAACCCGAATATTCCTAAAGTTATTGATAGGGTTTATGAGGATAGAGATCTTAGAGCTAAGAATGCTATCTTAATTCTTTATGAGAGAGGAATCCCTATATCTTATATTCAAAGACTTCTAAGTATTGGACCTCTTGGAATTGGAAGATTTGGAAAACTTGTACCTACGAGGTGGAGTATAACAGCTGTTGATTCTATAATTTCTAAAAATCTAGTATTGAAGGTTAAGGGTTATGATATTATTGATAATATAGAGGTTTACATTTGGAAAGGTTATGATGATACTATAAATAGCAATACTGTACCCTAGAGGATAGAGTTTTGAGTGGATGGAGGCTTGGTAATCTGGGTCAACATGGAATCCTGAAAGTTCAGAGGTGATAGTTGAAGGAGATTATGAAGGCTATAATGGTAGATCAGATTATCCAGGTATAGGGGGATGCTATTATGCTAGTATGCTTGCAGCACTAGAGTATTTAGAGGCAAGGAGAAAGCAGGCTACAGTTATAATTTTTGGGGAGGTATATCCTGGGTTTAATATACCGGTAAAAGTATGGTTTGTTAGAGAAGCTGTGAGAGCATTATTTAAGAGAACTCCTATAATTAAAACAAGTAATATTAGTGAGGTAAAAGAGGTTATTGAGAAAGAGAGCCGAATAGGGTGGAAGATGTGGTTTAGTAAGTCAAAACTACTTAGGAGATTTATAGGTGAGAAAAGACTTGACATTACTTTCAAGTAGTTCTATTAAGTTTGGAAGGCTTACAATTTACATATCAAATGTTAAGAATGCATTATCATGACACGGACTTCCAGATTTAGATTATGCTTTAAACCCATATGCAGGATGCTCTTTCGGCTGTATCTATTGCTATGCTAGACTCTATACTAGAGATAGAAGAGCTTATAGTAACTGGGGTGATATTGTTATTGTTAAAGCTAATATTATTAAAGTTTTAGAGCATGAAGTTAAAAAGTTACCTAGAGGAGTAGTAGGATTAGGGACTATAACAGATGGCTATCAAACTATTGAATCTATATTTAAGTTAACCAGGAAATCTCTAGAGATACTTCTAGAAAAAGGATTCCATTTAAGTATTCAAACAAAAAGTCCCATGATACTAAGAGATCTAGACATACTTACAGCTAATAAAGAAAATGTTGATGTAGGCTTAACATTAACAACTTTAAACTATGAAATAACAAAATTCATAGAACCATACGCCCCCCACTACTAGCAAGATTTAGAGCATTAGAAAATCTAACTAAAGCAGGAATTAAAACATGGATCTTCTGTGGACCAGTAATCCCAGGGTTAAACGATGACCCAGAGACTGCAGAAACCACAATTAAATTATCAGCTAAAACAAAATCAACACTATACTATGATAAACTAAGAGTTAAACCATTCATGCTATCAAACAATCACCCACTAGAAGAGGCGTCACTAAAAGCAAAATCTAAATGGTGGCTAGCTAAGGTGAAATCCATGATTAAAAGACTATGTCTAGAGTATGGACTAGAGTGTTTCCCCGCCTTTATTAAGGAAAATTCGGGGAATTAAACCTGTATTCCTCATATTATAGAGAGTTTAATGGTTTAGGGTCTAGCGGCATGCTCTAAGAGCTTTGATTAGGGCGTTGTGGAATTCTTCATCTATGTGGTTTAATGTGTTTAGGAGATTATCTTGAATACTATAATTTTGAATTCTGATATTTAGCCACATTACTGTACCTGTAGGTTTTATGTCTCCCCATGAGAGTATTGTTTTGGCTATTTTAACTGCTACTGCCTTCTCATCAGCTTCAATTAACCTCTTTACTATTGGGTCTTGGAATTTCTCAGCTATAGTATATGGGATTAGGAGGCTAGCTATTCTTATGAGTGATAGTGGTATATTGATACTCTTATCTCTCCCCATATCTTCTTCAGATAGGTTTCTCAAGTCTTCAAATTGCTTTACAAAGAGCTTCAGTGTTTCTTATTAGTAATACTCTTCTATATAATACTCTTAGCTTATCCCAGAAGTAGGCATCTAATCCTAACTGCTTATGACCTGCAACTACTATGTTATATGGTATTGATATTAAAGTCTCTAATAGATTATGTCTCATATTACACCATCTCATCTTAATATCATGCTTATCTATTATAACCACTCTCCTAATACTAGTCTAACTAAGCTCTCTCCTAACCTAAACATTCTAGTATGGGGTAAAGCGGGTTTAGATACATCTTTAATATTAACATCTAAAGTTCCTATACGGTACATCAAAACCCCTAAGCACCATTAGGCTAGGTAATATTCTAAGGTTTAATATTTAAGCATTTAAGTCCTGGAATGTTTCTTAGTACTTAAACTACTATACCAAGTAGGCTTAAACGAGACACACCTCTTCAGATACCCACACGAGATTAGCGGGGGTCAGAGGCAGAGGATAGCCATAGCTAGAGCTTTATCACTAAACCCGCAATTTATG
>JAUQQR010000037.1 GCA_030549835.1 Thermoproteota archaeon | reverse complement strand
TATATGATAGCTAGTATTGTTGGAAGGTAGGTAAGTAGTGGTTAATTCCAGGATTTTCTTATTCTATTCATCTTCGTGTCTCTGCCTTATATTAGTTTTAATTTTATAGGGATGGATGTTGAAGGTAACCGGTATTAGACTCTTAGATGATCTCATCTCGCCTCTAATTAGGAGCTGGATTGTAGAATTTTATGGTGATTTATCTTTAATTCTCAAAGTTGCTCATTATGCTATGGCTTATATGAGCAGGCTTGGATTGGTCTATGTTGTTTTTAACTTAGAGTTTGGTGGTGTTGATACACTTTATATAGTTAGAGTATGTAGGATGCTTGACTGTAAGTTGAATAATATAATAGTCTCTAGAGCTTTCAGGCTAAGTGATACTGTGAATATATTAGAGGATCTGTCTAAGCTTAAAAATACAAATATCTTCTTAGTACTTCCCTATGGCTACCTACCAGTAGATCCTCTAAGATATAGTAATGCTACTAAGATTACGGGCCTCATTAGAAGGATTAGTTTAGATAATCAAGTCATAGTTTTTAATACCACCTCTAAGTTCGGCTATAATAAGCCTGAAGGTGGAAGCCTACATCACCACTCAGTTAATATTATAGTTAGACTCTCATATTTAAGAAGGGGGCTAATTCTAGCAAGTTTAATTAAACATCCTGTAAAGCCTCTCTCATCTAGAGTATTCTCTGAGGGTATCTTAAACCACCCTATACAATCATTGAGACAGAACTCTCTCCTAAAATATCTAACTTCATCTTCACCTATAACTAGTGGGGGTGTCACTATTGGGTCGTAATACTCCTTCTCTAAGAGTTATCATAGATAGTTATATAGAGAGACTAAGAAGAGTCTCTAAGATGCTCCCGCCTGAGGAGAGAGCGTTTTTAGAGCTACTCATAGAAGATATTGAATCTACACTATCAGTATATACACATATAGGAGTAGTTGACCCTATAGAGATTATAATAGTCCATATAATTCGTAGGCTCAACTTTCTCTATTGTAAACAGCAAGATATGAGGTCTTAAAGGTTGACTTATAGGTGGTTGATAGATGCTGATATTAGAGGGGATCGTGTAGTATTTACTATCTATAATGAAGGTACTAGTGTCTTAGAGAAGAGGGAGTCTCAAGTAGCTTTTCGAGGCTATATAGCTGGTAGAGATCCTCACTTAATCGCTACAGAGCTTGAATCAATTGAAGGTGTAGAGAGTACTTGGATAGAGAAGTGGAGGGTTCCCCCATACTATGAGGATTACATTGATCTAGTAGTATTTGAGACATCGAGCTATAAGCTACTCCTCAAGATACTTAAACTTAGTAGTATGAGGGGGCTTAAAGTTATAAATAAATTCCCACATCCTCTCATTGAAGCACTTCATAGGCTTAAAATTAAGCCTCTTACTATATTAGAAGACTGGCGCTCTGGGGTGCCTATAGTTTATGACTGGATTCCTTCAATGGCCGATCCAGATCTTAACTATATAGTTATAGATGTAGAGCATGGCTATTATACTGTTAAGACTCGGTGGGAGGATCTAATACTAGAGAGTCTTGAGGATATTTTAGACTATATCTCTTCACACTACTTCCACCTAGGATTTACTGATCAACAGATTTACCTTAAGCTTGTAGAGTTAGACTCTAAGTCTATATCTAGAGTCTCTAAGTGGATTACTGGAGGAGCTTTTCATCCATCTGAGTATTTTGAGTGGAGCAGACTAAGCTATACTCCATTAAGTCTAATGGACAATATAACTATAGGTCGTATACTCTCAACTATAGAAGCTCTAAAAGCTAGAAGTAGGCGGCTAGCTATAGATACAGTTGGGAGGAGAGAGCCTTGGAGAACAATTGAAGAATTAATAGTAAATGATAGAGGAGGAGTTGTTTATAGACCAAAACCAGGACTCTATTGGAGTGTATGTCAAATTGACTTTAAGAGTCTCTTCCCTAATATTATAGCTAAATACAATATATCTGGAGAAACTATTGATAAGAGTAGTTGTAAAAACCCTCTAATAATCCCATGGACTCCTCATAAGGTTTGCCTTGATGAGAGGGGAGTTGTGCCTGAGAGTATAGAGGAACTTATAAAACTTAAAGAGATCTATGAGGATCTACTAAAAGAAACTGGTAAGTCTGTATTTGAGTATAGGAGGAGTGCTATTAAGTGGATTCTCGTAGCTAGTTTTGGTTACCTAGGTTATAGGAATAGTCTATTCGGCTCAGTTATGGCTCATGAAGTTGTTACAGCAACAAGTAGAGAGATTATGATGAAAGCTAGGATGCTAGCTGAAAGTTTAGGCTATAAAGTTATACATGCTATAGTAGATAGCGTATTCATTGAGGGGGTTCAGTCAATAGAGGATTGCGAAGCCTTACTGAGGAGAATAGAGGGGGAAACAGGGTTTAAAGCTAAGGTAGAAGCTTACTATACATGGCTCTATATACCAAGAGACTCTACGGGTTTAAATGGAGTCTCTAATAGATACTACGGGCTACTCTCAAGCGGTGGAGAGAAGGTTAAGGGTATTATGGCTGTTAGGAGAGATACACCACTATACATTGCTAGAGCTCAAATAGAAGCATTAAGAAAACTCTTTGAAGCAAAAACTCCTAGCGAGATGGAGGTGAAGATTAGAGAAGCTCATAGCATCATAAACTTATACATAGAACACCTTAAAAATGGCCTCTACGATAAGAGAGAACTCATAATATCCAGAAGGATTAGTATAAGAGAATCGTACAAGAAACCACCAAGTTATATAATTGAGAGTACACCACCATATATGCTAATATATACGTCAGGTAAACTGGCACCCTATAACTCTAAGAGAGTAGAGATAAACATAAATAAGTATAAGCAACTCCTAGAAAAAGCTAGAAAAGAACTACCAACGATAGAAGATATAAACACTACACTTTGAAAGTTAAACCAACACAATATAACTATCTTGAAGAAGAAGTTCTTTACTTAGAAGAGTGGTGCGGCGGCCGGGATTTGAACCCGGGACCTCCGGCTTGGCAGGCCGGCGTCCTAGTCCAGGCTAGACGACCGCCGCTCTCCTCTCCTATATTATGTTCCTAGACTTTTTAAGTATTATTTTATGTTTTAGTCTCTTTCCCTTATTTTAAGAGGGTAGGGTTGTATGATGTGGTTTATATTATTTAAGTGTTGTGTGTTTTTTAGTTATTTGGTGTTGTTTATATGATTGATTATGTTATTGAGAGGGGTCCTGCATACTCGGTTCTAAAGGTTAAACTTAATCCTGGAGTATCTATAACTGTAGAGCCTGGAGCTTATATGTTGCATAAGGGTGATATTGAGGTTCAAACATCAACTATGGGAGTTGCGAGTGCTATAGCTAGGAGATTATTTGGAGGTGAAAGTATATTCTTAAATACTTTTAGAGCTAGGAGTAGTGCTGAGATATGGATTGCTCCTGAGACTCCAGGTGATATAGTTGGTATTAGACTTGAAGGAGGAGATCTTATAATACAGGATACTAGCTACTTAGCACATGTAGGAGATATAAAGCTTAGTATAGCTTGGAGAGGATTTAAGGGACTTATTGCTGAAGGCGAGCTAATATGGCTTAAAACCTCAGGTTACGGGCTAGTATTTGTTAGTGCTTATGGAGCAATAGAAGAGCTTAAACTTGATAGAGGAGAGAAGATGACAGTGGATAATGGACACTTCGTAGCACTAGATGGCACTATAAAATGGGGAGTGAGGAAGCTTGGGGGATTAAAGACGCTAGTCTTTGGAGGTGAAGGACTAGTAATAGATGTTGAAGGCCCAGGCAGAGTATGGGTACAAACTAGAACACTACCAGCACTAGCACAGATACTAGCTAAGTATATAAGAGTAGCCTCTAAGTGAAGAATAATGAGAACAACCCTAGCATGGATAAGATGTAGCATATGCGGGAGAAGACAACAAACAATAGAATGCCAGGTAGGGAAGAGAAGATTAAACCTCTGCATATACTGCATAACAGCACTAAAACCAGAATGTACACAGACAACACAAGAAATAAGACCTAAGAGAGTAGAACCAGATACAAAACTAATAGAAGAAATAGAGAAGAAGAGAAAAGGGAAGACAAAATAAGAACCCAAATCAGCCCTAGTAGCTGTCTCCTTCTTTATTATTCTTGTAGAACTGTTTATGATAGTTGTTCATCTTGATGTAGCATTGTTTTCTCTTTATTTTTAGGTTTAATTCTTTCTATATTTTTGGTGTATTATTTTGGTTTTAGGTTTGTTTTTAGGTTTATTTGTGTTGCTTTCAGCTCTATTCTATTCTATCTCTGCATTCTCTATCTTTAGTATTTATAGGATTCTAGGTGGTGAGTTGTGGTTTCGTCTTTTCTTAGGTTTCTTTCTATTATCTCTTAGTCAGGTTTCTATGTTCTTTTCTCTTATTGTTAAAGATGCTAGTTTATCATTTTCTCTATATACTGCTTCTCCTGCTTTGGCACTCTCAGGTTTCTATATGATTTTGACTTCTAGGAGGTATACTCCTGTTCTAATTCTAACGCCTCTAGTCTTAACTCCGTCTCTCTTAGATTTGCTAGCATCGCTCCTAGCCTTCATACTTTCAAGATATTTTAGGAGTTATGCTAAGATAGCTTTTAGTATACTATGTATATCTCATTTTGCTAGATCCCTTACCCTTATACTGCTTAGTAGTCAGGCTCTCCCAGCTATAATACCGGCTACTATTACTGTAGTGTCAGAGTTTCTTAGAGCTTCTGGAGCCCTAGTATTAGCTATTGGTTATCTGAGGAGGCTTTTATGAAGAGGAGGAGTAAAATATCTATAATAGTAGATGTCTTAACATTTATAGTTGATGAAGGTGGCGATACATTAGCTACTAGAGTAGCTCAAGCTACAGGGTTAGCCTACGATAGGCTTATAAGACTACTAGAAGAGTTAAATGAGAAAGGCTTAGTTAAGATAGATACTGGAGAGAGAGTGAGGAGAGTAGCTATAACGAAGAAAGGTTTAACACTATTATCTAAGCTTAGAGAGCTCAAAGAATTCCTAGAAGATTTAGGTTTAGAGGTTTAAGTTATTAAGGCTTAGTAGACCGTGTAGCTATAGGTTAAGATGATAGAGTATATATTATATACTATAGGGGGATTCCTAGTAGCAACTATAGGTAGTATGAGTGGTATAGGTGGAGGAGCATTCATGGTCCCTCTATTCTACCATATGGGCTACCCTATAGAGAAGGCTATAGGGACTAGTTTACTAGTAATAGTCTTTAATAGTATATCAGCATCAATAAACTATTGGCGTAGAGGCGTCCTAAAACCTGGGAAATGGGTTTTAATGGTTATTCTAATGATCCCCGCTAGTATGGTTGGAGCTCAAACTACAGCTTTAGCACCTAGGAAAATATTAACGGTAGTAGTATCGACTATAATCATAATATTTGGTATAAGTATGCTTGTGAGGAGTTTAAGAGGTAGAGTTCAATCTAGGAGTCAAAATAGTAGGCTATCCAACCCTCTGATTGCGCCGCTAGTCTTTATAATCGCTGGGTTCATAGCAGGATTAACAGGTATAGGTGGAGGAGCTATACTAATGCCAATACTAGTATCAGTGCTAAGAGCACAAATACATACGGCAGTAGCAGTAAGCATGTTATCAATAGTAGTATCATCAACATCAGGATCTATAATACACATAGCTAACGGTAACGTAATCTTCAACCTAGCCATACCCTTCACCTTAGGAGCATTAATAGGAGGAAATGTAGGGAGTACAATAGCATCAAAAACAAAACCTAAAATCTTAACCATAATAGTAGGAATAGTCCTAATAATAGTAGGAATCCTAACCATATATAGCTGACCTCCTCCCCATCCTAAAGGGTTTCTAGGGGAGGTTTAGAGCTACATTCCCAGTTTTACTGAGTTAAGCCCTACGCTCAGTCTCAAACACATTACCCCTACCCACGTATAGTGTGAGGCTCAGTTGTATGCTCCCACTATATCTGCATTGAACGCGTTCTCTTGTGTTTGTAACACTTCAGTAGCCCCTATGCACCCTCCTGTGGTCTTAGTTCTTCACTCTGCATAATGGACACGTCGTGGATGTGCTCTTCTCGCTGACGAGATTAACCTCAATACTGTACTCTTCTTCAACCTCGATCATTCTTCTCACTAGGTACCCGTATGTTTATGTGTGAACCAATTCGAAGTTAACCTTGGAGGTTCTATCGCTGCTTTGAGCTAGGTACTTAGAATGAGCTTGGGAAGCGGTGAGGGGCATTGCTCTAAGCTTCCCTGAGGAGCTAAAAAAGATGTGAGCCCGCTCAGCTGGACTTGGAAGGTGGAAACGGAGTTATTTAGAATGGTATCTCTACTGTTTTCTCATAGTCTGCATATAGGCTCTCCACATTAGTAACCCAGACTGGGAGTTTTGATGGTTCTTCGGGGTAGTTTATATATAGTGTTTTAGCTTTCTTCATATACTCACTTACAGTTATAAGTTTAGCTAGTAGTACTGGCTTACCTATTAGTCTAACTATGATATTTAGCTTATCTAGGAAGCTTGTTGTTAGCTTAAGTTCTCCTTCTCCGAAGACTGTTGTTATTTCTTCGACTCCAGCTAATCCCTTCTTTATAGCCCACTCTATTTCAGTATTAGTAAGTGTTTGTAGGAATATTCTAAGAATATCTAGTGCTGCCTGCTTAGCTCCAGTAGTCCTCATGTACCTAGTATTTAACCCCCATAGGCCCTTAGCTGTGAAATCGTTATTTGTGAATGCTTCTATTATAGTCTCTGTAGCGTATCTAGCTGCTGTCATAGCGTATCCCATCCCACCTCCATGTATTGGGTCTACTGTGTATGCACTATCGCCTATAGACATGAAGTTATCCCAGACCATTGTATTTGACGGTCTCCTGGTAGGTATTTTAGCTCCAGCCTCACTTATTACTCTAACCTCGCTACCAACATCTGGTCTTTTGACTAGCACATCTCTATATATCTTTGCTGGGTGAGGGTAGCCTCTGCCTAGCTGTACTCCTAGCCCTATATTGGCTATATTCTTACCTTTAGGGAATAGCCACCAGTAGCCTCCTGGAGCTATATCAGTATTAAAGTATAATCTTATATAGTCTGGCTTATCTATCTCATATTTCAACTCTACAATCTTCCTATAAGCTACTACAAAATCTGTCTCTGGAGGCTCCTCGTATGTAGGCCACTCTCTAGGTAGCTTCCTCCTAATAGCGCCTCCACTACCAGTAGCATCTACTATAATCTTACCTCTAAACTCTAATTCTCCTAAGTCTATACTATAAGCCTTAACGCCAGCAAGCTTACCACCCTCAATTATGGGGTTTAATGCTTTAGTCCTCAGGAATACGTCTACCCCCCTCTTCTCAGCTTCTCTAAGTAGCATCAACCCATACTTACTCCTATCAATCATATACCCAGCATTCTCTCCAGTAAGCTTAATAACACCCTCCTCTGACGGGCTATAGACTAGGGCTCCATTAACAGTCTGCATTAAAGCCTCGCCAGAGGGGTGGGGGAGCCCATTTTTATCAAAATGAGATGAGCTTATAGCATCACCACAAGGCTTACTCCAAACCCTACTAGCATCAACCCAGTCTAAACCAGCAACTTTAAGTCCACTACTCCTAAGTAGGTATACGAGAGAAGCACCAGCAGGCCCTAACCCGACAACTACAACATCGTACTCGTATCTTCTCATTTTATACACCAGATATTAGCCGAGGCTAGAGCTATAAATATCTTAGTATTGACATCTAATTAGATACCCCTTATCACAACAATATCATACTCTGAGGTGTGTAGACTTAGGATCGAAATATTATTAGCTTTAAGCAGCTATTAGTATAATGGTGGCTAGAGATGTTCAGACCTAGGAGGAGGCGTAGTATATTTGATATATTTGATGAGATTATAAGAGAGTTTGAAGAGAGGATTAGCGAGTTTGAGGAGGAGATGGAGAAAGCCTTCAAAGAGAAGATTAGTAGAGAAGAGTTTAGAGGACCATATGTTTACGGTCTAAGAATAACCATAGGCCCAGATGGAATACCTAGAGTTGAAGAGTTTGGTAATATTAGTAGAGAGCGTAGAGGAAAGCCTCTCATAAGGGAGGAGATGGAGCCCCTAGTTGATGTTATTGAGAGAGATGACGAAGTATGGGTTATAGCAGATGTCCCAGGCGTATCCAGGGAAGATATTGATGTTAGAGTAACAGAGAGAGAAGTAACTATCAAGGCATACTCTAGCGAGAGGAAATACTATAAAACCATAGACTTACCCGTAGAGGTTAACCCTGAGACAGCTAAAGCGTCTTATAGGAATGGAGTCTTAGAAATTAAGATAAAGAAGAAGAAAGGAGGAGGAGAAGGAGGGAAAGGATTTAAGGTTACCGTAGAGTAGTACTAGTTTAAAACATACATTCTTGATCGAATAACTCTTCTATAACATTATCTCCATAAATCTTACTCTTACCACTAGGATCACATAGTATTAGAGTGAATTCTACTAGCCCATCTATAGCCTTATTAATCCACTCTATTATGCTAGTACACTTATCCCTATCCTCAGCATCTCTACAGGCTATTGTTGTAGCCTCTTGGAACTCGTAGAGTAAGCCTTCAATAGTAGTTATATAGCCTTGACTATAAGGGCCTGGAATATACTCTAAACCAGTCTCTAGAATTTTCACAGATGCACTAGATGATTTAACAACCATGTACCTCAACTCCCTCTCCCCTAAAACCCTAACTTTAATCTTACTAGGATTATCAGCATCTAAGCTACTCACATCTCTATGCTTGAAACCACATTCTAGACATATGGATGTAGTAATCAATACACTACCCATAAACGGTGTATTATAGATATACTCACTAACAGTTAAACTATCTAAGCCACAGTAAGGACACTTAGACTTATACTCTAAAATCTTAACAGGCCCCCTATCTTCAAGCTTCAAATACTAGCACTCTCCGATAAATAACCTTAAACCAACTAGGAGTCTAAAATATTCTAGGGTAAGAGTACGATAAGATATGATATTACTACCTTCACTACATGTAAAGCTTGTATGAGTAGAATTTAGAAGCTGGTTAGGAGAAAAATGATAAGTGATATAATTAGATCTCTGAAGAGTAACGGGTTCTACATAGCTGATAAGCGTATAGTAGATATTAGTACTATAGATAGCATATTATCTAGCTCTGGGCTAACTCAGGTAATAGCTAAGGTAGAATTAGGGGATATAGTAGTATACCATATAGATGTTGAGAAGGTTAAGAGAGCGTGCACGTACCAGGTATGCTCTAGTAGCAGGAGCCACGATATAGATACGTGTATACGTAAATGCATAATATCATATGAGGAGAAGCTTATAGACAAAGCTGTTAGCATACTAGAATCAATCAGAGAAAGCTAGGATACTCTAAACGTAATAACTTAATCTGCTACCTTAACATGCTAAGACGGCTTAATCCCTATTCTATTCTTCTCTACTCTTAACCTTAACCCTCTTATCTACATACCTCCTAGCATGTGCTAGTATATGGTTATATAAGTCTGATACATCACTGAGTAATACTTCTTCACATATAGGGCATATTATTAACCCGTCTTTATTCTTTTTCACGTATACTATTGAGCCATTATAATCTATCTTAATCATATCGTTACTCAAACTATACTCACCCTTAGATTTATTGATATTTAGAGGTGTTAAGAGTATTAAGTCTTAACTTTTACTTAGTTTTCCCCCATTATTGATTTTATTAGGCTCTTAATGTGATCTCATAGTATAGGGTTGGCTTGTGTCACTTGATGTTACTAAGGCTGGTAGAGATTTTATTGAGAACTTAGGTAGATTCTGTGGGTTTAGTGAGAGGTTTATTGTTAAGTTTGATGAGAGTACTAGTGAGAAGTTTGGGTGGATTCCCTATCTGAGACCTATTGATAAGTATATTAGGTATGGTGTTATTAATCTTGATAAGCCTCCAGGGCCTACTAGTCATGAGGTTGTTGCTTGGGTTAAGAAGCTTCTAGGTTTAAGTAAGGCTGGTCATGGGGGTACTCTAGATCCTAGAGTTACTGGTGTACTTCCTATTGCTTTAGAGAATGTGACTAAGATCATAGGTTTAGTTATGCACTCCTCTAAGGAGTATATTTGTGTTATGCAGTTACATAAGCCAGTGTTATACGATTACTTTATTAGAGTTGTTAAAGAGTTTACTGGAGTTATCTACCAGAAGCCTCCTCTTAGGAGTAGTGTTAAGAGGTCTATTAGGAGGAGGACAATATATAGTATTGATGTTTTAGAGTTTAATGGTAGATTTGCCTTACTTAGAGTTGAGTGTGATGCTGGGACTTATATGAGGAAGCTATGCTGGGATATAGGCCTAGTCTTAGGTGTTGGAGCTCATATGAGGGAGCTTAGGAGAACTAGGACGGGGGTTTTTAGTGAGAATACGAACCTTGTTAGGCTTCAAGATCTCTCAGAAGCTGTCTATAGGTTTAAGTTTGAGGGTAGTGATGACTTGCTGAGAAAGGTTACTATGCCTGGAGAGTTTCTAGTATGTAGTTTACCAAAGATTATATTGAGGGATACAGCTGTAGAGAGTATAGTTCATGGAGCTAAGCTAGCAGCTCCAGGTGTAGCCTTAGTTAGCGATAAGGTTAAGCGGGGGGATACTGTAGCACTTTTATCTCTTAAGGGCGAGCTTGTAGCTATTGGTAGGGCTTTAATGGATTCTAATAGTATAGTTGAGGCTAGTAAAGGCATAGTTGTAGAGCCTCTTAGAGTAGTAATGGAGCCAGGACTATATCCTAAGGCTTGGAGGAGGGGTGAGCAGTCTTCGAGCTGAAAACCCTACTATATGCTATTTTGGATTATGTCGGTGATAATAGTATACTATTAGCTATGCTAATGGGCACTCTCGCAGCTATAGCTACAACAATTGGAGCCCTACCAGTACTCCTAGTTAGGTATAGTAAGAGTAATCCGTACAGCTTAGAGAAATTATTAAATGCAGGGTTAGGTTTTAGTAGTGGTGTAATGATTGTAGCTAGTTTTACAAGCCTACTACTACCATCAATAGAGGGTGGAGGCCTAACTATATCACTAATAGGGTTTATAGGTGGAGCTCTAGCTATAGCGTTTATAAATGAGCTTATTCCACATGAGCATATATTTAAGGGTTTCGAGGGCCCTATAGGGTTTAAAAAGATAAAAACAGCATGGCTAGTAGCTTTAGCAATAATACTACATAATCTACCAGAAGGCTACTCTATAGGAGTAGCATCAGCATACCAGACTATAGATGGATTAAAGGTAGGATTAGCTATAAGCATACAGGATGTTCCTGAAGGGCTAGCTGTAGCCCTACCAGTACTAGCAATAACTGGAAGCAAGCCACTAGCACTAATAATTGCATTCTTTTGTGGACTAAGCGAGCTAATAACAGCTATAGCCGCAGTAACTATATTCGGGGAGTATGAGAACATACTATACCTAGGCCTCTCATCAGCAGCCGGAGCAATGATATACGTTGTAAGCCATGAGGCACTACCAGAGAGTCATAGAACTGGGAGAGAGAAGGAGGCAACAATAGGCTTCTTCATAGGATTCATTATAATGCTATACCTAGACACTCTCCTAGCCTAAAAGATCAGGTCACCTTATAAGCCTAGAAGTACAGAGGACGTGATGACTGTTTTATAGCTAGACTTCTTAGAGCTTCACAGGATTTACATATTAGTGTTATGATGCTTAGAGGGCTATTTTCTTCATTATTCTAGAGAGATCTGAATAGAGATGTAGTATGCTCTAAGCAGTTCATAGCTAAAACCATATGGGGGCCCTGCTCTGCTGAGCTCAGAAGGAACTCATGATCTTAACTCCGAGTAGAGGTAGGACTCACCATATAGTTTCAGTTGCTTCAATTCTATCTGATATAATGTAAGATTTAACTAGTATACTCTCAAAAGCGTTATTTATCATGTGGTTAACCGTGTTATTTATATTCAACACAGGCCTTCCCCTTAGCGCTCGTTCATCTATCACTGGGTCATTGGGGGCTACGTTGACGGGCA
>JAUQQR010000036.1 GCA_030549835.1 Thermoproteota archaeon | reverse complement strand
AAGTGGAATTCTTTTAGGGTTGTTATCTTATCCCTATATAGTCTTTCAAATAGGACTGCTCCCCAGTATAGTTTACCTATTGTGTAGAGCTTCGTGTTACTCTTAATTTCTACTATTACTGATCCTCTCTGCCCACTAAATAGTACTGTATTATTGAATCCGCTAGTATACGCTATTACATCAATACTCGTAGAGCCTATTACTATATGATTTGGTGTATTAAATCTTGTTATACTTATTGGCTCTATATCAGTATTAATTGTTAATACTGTTATATTTAAGTCTACTCTACTAGGGTTAGCTAATGAGATTACTATGGTATACTTATAAGTGCCTCCACTCACACTCTCTGTGAAGCATTCAGCGTATCCTTCACTTATAGGTAGGTTTATTATGAGATCTTGTATGTTATGATTAAATATTAGCATGAACGTTATACTAGCTACTAGAAGTGATAGTATAATTGCTGCTGTTATAAGACCTAGTATTGGGTGCTCTATACCCATCTAGACCCCACCTCCTCTACCTCTAATTATGAGGACTATTAAAGGTACTAGTGCTAACGTTAAACCTGCTATGAATGCCGCCGCTACTGGCAATGTCTCAATTATTCTCACAGGAGCTATAGCGGTTAATAAGGCTGTCTCTGTTATAACTTCCCTAGTTGTGACTGTTACTGGTCTATCAGCGACTACTATTGGAGCCCTCTCTGGAGCCTCATCAATACTACTATAGTATACTATAGTCTGAGATCCTCTAGCTAAGACTACGCCATTACTCTCAAACTCAAAACTTATACTCCAAGAGCCAGGCTTCACCCTAATATACCCTGGAATAGGTACTGTTATAGATTCACCCCCAATACTAGCTCTTAGAACCCCGCTTATAGATTCTCTAGTATATATGTTTATAGCGTGAACATATATGTTACCTCCACCAATGTATATAAAGTCTAAGCTGACATAGGTCTCATTAACTCCCAAGACCTTATATGACTCGACATTAAAGTATGGACTTGGTAAGCTACATATAGCTCTTACTGGAACCTCTAACCCTATAGGCTTAGCTTGTACAGTTATAGGTAGCCATAGCCTAGCCGGATACTCTACCCCAGAAACATGTAATGTACATAATCCGGTAATACTTGTAAGCTTAGCCCTCGTTAACCCATCATATAACTCAGGTGTAATAGTTATAGTAGAATATGGCTTGACACGCTCGGAGGGTACTCTCAACTCTAATATTGCAGGTCTAGGATTCACATTGATAACCCTACTAACATATATAGTCTCGCCTTCAACATCAACAAGAGCTGATACGATATATGATCCTACAATTGTAGGTCTCCAAGTTATACTAGCATTACTCTTAGTTAAAGTAATAATTCCTAAACCTGGGAGATTTAAGAATGCTCTAGTAAAATTACCTATGATAGAGATTCTTACATCGCTCCCAGCAATTACAGTATCAGGCATGCTTAGCGTAATAGTTCTTAATGGAGTAAATCTTATATAGAATATGCCTGAGATAGTAGCATAACTTAAGATATCCATATAGTAGTCAGCATCAACAATGTCTTCTTTAAGATCTACCTCTCTAATAATACTAAGCCCCCTATCTAAAGGCTTATAAACTATGATCTTCTTTCCAGACGAGACTATAATTAAGCCGTCTAAAGTAACCTTAACTCCACGACCGCTAGCTAAAAAACTATACCTACCACTCTCAACGTAGTAAACACCAGCCTCGCCATTAACTATGAAACCTCTACCATCAAATAATAGAGTACTAGTAACTCTCAAATCATAGGGGAATAATCTTAAAGCTCCTGTGAGAGGATTCCATTCAATGAAAACTGATCCAGTATTAGTTGATAATAGTACATAGTATGTACCATTACTATACCCAACACCACTAATAACACCCATTAATGGAATATTCAGCATGAATACACCTAGACCCTTAATATCAACAACCAGCCGGTTAGAAAATCTCTCAATATAAACCATAGCTATAGTATTATCATAGAATAGCCCGTATATAGCACCTATAGGCTCAAGCTCACTACTATATAAGCGTTTATTCCAGTATACTTTATTCTCGAAACTTAGAATACTATAGGGGTAATTAGATATAGTTATAGGGTACGTTATAAATATTTCAGCCTCACGCCTCCCAGGAGAATGTATGAAGCCAGACCTACCATCTACAATGAGTAAACAATTATTTATAGAATCACATTTAAACCTATAAATATCAAGACTCCTATTAAATAATACTGTTGAACCATCAACTAATCTAGTAACCCCATAACTAGATATTATATCTAGAGAACCATCTCCATTAAAGTCATATAGGAATACCTTTGTATAAGTCTCAGCTAAGCCAATATTTGAGGTTAATGAGGTAGCTAATATAGATAATATTACTAGTACTAGCCATAATCTCACGCTATTTCCCCTACAACTATATTTTAATATTAAAGTTTTTAATTTTTCTTTAATGTAAATATCCAATTTGGACACCAGTCAATACTCTAAAGTAGTACTTGGTTTAGTTTAGGTTTTAAGCAGTGTAAGAATCATTCTTAAATATGGATCTATATGTATAGTGTATTTAAATGTTAAACTAATAGATTACTATGAGGGTTCTTATCGCTATGGTTAGAGATAGGTTTGATATAGTTATTGTAGGTGCAGGTCCTGCTGGCTGTACTGCTGCTTATCTCTTAGCTAAGGCTGGTTTTAGTGTCTTACTAGTTGATAGGGGTAGAGGTGCTGGTAGTAAGCTTTTATGGGGTGGTAAGGCTTATGCTCAGCCTCTCCGCGACATATGGCCTGAGCTTGATCGGGAGGCTCCTATACATAGGTGGGTTTCTAGGGATAGGTTTAGCTTTGTCTGGGGTGATAGGGTTTTAACATTAGAGTATAAGCTTGGGCGTAAGGTTGCATTTACAGTCTATTTACCAGAGCTTGTATCCTGGATGGCTAGGAAGGCTGAGAGTGTTGGAGCTACTTTTATAGATGAGGTTGTTATAGATGAGATTATTGTTAGAGATGGCGTTGTTTATGGTGTGAGGAGTGGTAATGATATTATTAGGGCTAATGTAGTTGTTGATGCTGAAGGTATTAATAGGATGTTACTTGAGAAATTAGGATTAGCTAGTAAACCTAATCCTTACAGTTTATCATTAGGTGTTAAGGAGGTTCTAAGCCTAGACTCTAAGCTTATAGAAGAGAGATTTAACCTAGATAAAGGTGAGGGTTTAGCGTGGCTTGTAGCAGGCGATATAACCAAGGGTATACCGGGAGGGGGATTCATATATACTATGAGAGACTCTATAAGTATAGGCTTAGTCTTATCAATAGGCCATGCTGCGGATATGGCTGAGAAAGGTTTACTGAAGGAACATGTATCTAGCCTAGTTGAAAGCTTCAGGTTACACCCATACTTTAGAGTCTACTGGAGAGAAGCTGATATTATAGAGTATGGTGGTAGAATGGCTATTGAAGGAGGCTTAAGCTACATGCCTAAGAAGCTCTACACTAACGGGCTACTAGTTGTAGGTGATGCTGCAGGTCTACTAGTAAATACAGGCTATACTATTAGAGGTGTTGATACAGCAGTAACAAGTGCTAGACTAGCAGCTGAGACTATAGTAGAGGCTCATAATAAAGGTGGATTCACTGAGGATAACCTCAGGGCGTATGAGGAGAAGATTAAGAGAAGCTACATCTATAAAGAGCTAGTAGAACATAGAGGTATAGAGGATGTATTCAGGGACCAGTTCTTCTTCACAAAATTCCCAGCCTTAGCTACTAGGATTGGAGCTAAGCTATTTGAATCTGACTATGAGGAGCCTAGTATGCTTAGAGCATTACTAGATTCAGCTAGAGAAGAAGATATTAGCATACTTAGAATAATCTATAAGCTAGGTAGGGTGGCGAGGAAGCTATGAGTCAACAGTCTAGGCTCAAACAATTAAAGCTTGAAGAGCTCCTCCAGAGAGACGTATGGGATGTCGATGAGGATAGGCATATAGAAGTATTAAACCAGGAGGGGCTACCTATTAAAGCCTTAATAATACTATGCCCTATGGGCTGCTATAGTATGGCTGGAGATAAGCTCCTAATGAGCTATGAGGGTTGTGTTGAATGTGGAACCTGTAGGGTACTAAGTAGTCCTGATAAGATTAGATGGAGTTACCCTAGGAGTGGTAGAGGCATACAGTATAGGTATACTTAGGTAGGTGGCCTAGATTGAGGATTATCGTTGGGATAAAGTGGGTTCCTAATACTCAGGCTGTTAGATTTGATCCAGAGACGGGCACCTTAATTAGGAGGGGTGTACCATCAATAGTTAACCCCCACGATTTACCAGCTATAGAGCTAGCTTTAAGATTAAGGGATAGTGCTGGTGGGGAGGTTATAGCTATATCTATGGCTCCCCCACCTGCAGTTAAGGGTTTAGAGCTCGCTCTAGGAATGGGTGTTGACTTAGCTATACTAGTTACTGATAGAGTCTATGCTGGAGCAGATACTCTAGCTACAAGCTATGTCTTATCACATACTATTAGGAAGATTGAGAGGGAATATGGTAGTGTAGACTTAGTAATCTTCGGGCAAGAGACTATAGATTCTAGTACAGCACATATACCTGCACAAGTCGCTAGCTGGCTCGAATGGCCATACATATATTATGTTAGAGAAGCTAGAATATTAGATAATAAGGTTGTTAGAGTCGTTAGAGAACTTGAGGAGTATATTGAGGAGTATGAATTAGAGACTCCAGCAGTTCTTGGGGTAGCTATGAGGTCATTGAAGCCTAGACATGTAAGCTTATCAAACAAGATTAGAGCTAGGTTTGAGAAGAAGCTAATAATATGGTCTAATAATGATTTAAAACTAGACACTAGATGTGTAGGGCTGAAAGGATCTCCAACTATAGTAGCTAAGACTATAGATATGCCTGAGGTTCCTAGGAGGAAAGAAGTATATAAGCCTAGAGATGCTAGAGATGCTGCTAGATGGATTATAAGCAGGATGCTAGAAGATGAGAAGCTTAGGGAGCTCCTACAGAGGACACTATGGGGTGTAAAGTCTTGAGTATAAGGGTAGAATGTGATAAGCTATGCCCAGAGTGGCCATGCGAGCAGCCTGAAGAGTTTAGAGATGTATGGGTTTTAATTGAGGCAAGTGAGGATTCTCTAAGTGAAGCTAGCCTACAAATGCTGACTCCAGGTAGGCTCATAGCCAATAAGCTTAAAGAGAATCTCGTAGGAGTACTAGTAGGCTATAATGTATCACATTTAGCTGAGGAAATTATAAGATATGGAGCTGATAAAGTCATAGTAGTCGATAATCCAGTCCTAATAACATATAACCCTAGAGTATACTCTGACATAGTAGTACGTCTAGCTAGAAAGTATAAGCCATCAGTCATATTAGTAGCAGCAACTAGGAGAGGTAGAGAATTCACTCCAAACATAGCAAATGCTCTAAGAGCAGGAATAACAGCAGACTGTACAGACTTCGATGTAGACGAGAATACTAGAGATGTACTATTAATAAGACCTCCATTCGCTGCAATACTACTAGCATATATAAAGACACCGTTTAGGAGACCACAGGTAGGGACAGCTAGGCCTAACGTATTCCCAGTACCACCTAAAGATGAGAGTAGGAGAGGAGAAGTAATCTACGAGAATATAATCGTAGAACCCGAGACTAAGATAAGACTAGTATCGAAAGTCAAGGTTGAGAAGAAGGAATTAGGAGTAGAGAAGGCTGAGATAGTAGTCTCTGGAGGTAGAGGACTAGGAGGACCAGAGGGATTCAAACTATTAGAGAGACTAGCAGAGGTAATAGGTGGGACAGTAGGCGCTTCAAGGAAAGCAGTAGATGCTGGGTGGATTAGCCATGAGAGGCAGATAGGACAGACTGGTAAATCAATAAAGCCTATATTATACATAGCAGTAGGGATAAGTGGAGCAGCACAACACATGCTTGGAGTAAGAGAAGCTCAAAGAATAATAGCAATAAATATAGATCCAGAGGCTCCAATAATAAACCAAGCAGACTACACAGTTATAGGTGATTATAGGGAAATAATACCAGTATTAATAGATGAGTTAGAGAAAATTAGGAATATGAAGATGGAAGAAGCAATTAGTTACTTAAAAGAATATAAAGCCTTAGTAGCAGCTCAAAGCTAAATATCATAAATTTAACCATAACTATTAAATAGAACTGTTTGTCCCTAGATGTTCATTCATTGCCACATCTAGGCTTACGAGGAGTCATGGGTGACTGATGAGCTAAACGGCACCGGGCCTCTCATATAGGTTTAGCTCTGGGCGGCTTGGAGCACTAATCTCATCGCTTCCCAGAATAGATCAGAAATCAAAGCTTATGAAAGTTTCCTAGAAAAATTAAGAAGAAAAGAGTCCCTACTATTACCATTTATATTCTGGCTTTTTCTTCTCTATAAATGCTTTTGCTGCTTCCCTAGCCTCATATCCTCTTGCTAGTCTTTGTAGCTCGCTTGCTCCTAGCTCTATTAGGTTGCTTGTCTTTGCTAGCTTTAGTAGTTTCTTAATTGATCTTATTGCTTGTGGTGAGTTTTCCATTATTGCTCTTGCTATCCTCTTAGCCTCTTCTCTTAGTGTCTGCTGGTCTGGTACTAGTTTTGCTATTAATCCTATATGGTGTGCTTCTCTTGCTGTTAGAGGCTCTATTGTCATTGCTAGTAGTGCTGTTCTAGAGGGTCCTAGTATTGGTGTTCCTAGTACTGGTAGTATTGGCGTGTTGTATCCCCACCTAGCTTCAGCCCATACTAGTTTAGCGTTCTCAACAGATAATATGATGTCTGCAGTCCATATTAGCTCTGCTCCTCCACCGTAGGCATCTCCATTTAATGCTATTATTAGGGGCTTCTCAACATCTAATAGCCTCTTTACTAGTCTAACTATGTTTGAGAATAGCTTCTCCGCATCTTCAGGCTTATCTGTTCTTGCAACTTCTGATAAGTCTGCTCCAGCTGAGAATACTTTACCCTCGCCTGTTAAGACTATTATCTTAGCATCATCTCTACTCTCTACATCATCTAATGCTCTCAAAGCCTCCTCTAATAGCTCAGAGTTTAATGCGTTAAGCTTATCAGCTCTCCTAAAGACTACCCAGCCAATACCATCCTCAATAGTAACACTTACATACTTATACATTTTCATACACCTCTAATAATCTTAAACCCGAGGATTTAAAAATTAACGCGTAAACTAAACTATTATAATAGATCTGAATCCTATCTAATTATATCTGGGTGTTAGCTTGACTTATGAGGAGATACTAGCAGAGCCTGGGTCTACAGTCTTAATGCTAGGCAATGCTGCTATAGCGAGGGCATGCCTAGAGTATGGGATAGGACTAGCATCAGGCTATCCCGGGACTCCATCTAGTGAGATTATAGAGGCTCTAGCATATGCTTCTAGGAAGCTAGGATATCCTTATGTAGAGTGGAGTATTAATGAGAAAGTAGCTTTTGAAAATGCATATGGAGCAGCTATTAGTGGAGTCCCGAGTATTGTTGCAATGAAGCATGTAGGTTTAAATGTAGCAGCAGACCCGCTGTTTAGTAGTGCTTATACTGGTGTTGAATCATCACTACTCATAGTATCAGCAGATGACCCGGCAATGTGGAGTAGTCAGAATGAGCAGGATAATAGGTGGTATGGGCTACATGCCTATATTCCAGTATTTGAGCCTACAGGAGCTCAAGACGCTAGGAGTGTGACATTAGAGGCTTTAAAGTTTAGTAGTGACTATAAGCATCCCGTAATACTTAGAAGTGTAACTAGAGTATCACATACTAGAACTAATATTACCGTAGGCCAACTAGCTAAACCTAAACTCTACGGGGAGTTTAAGAGAGATACTTCTAGGTGGGTTCTAGTACCATCAAATGCTAGGAGGTTAAGAGAAGAGCTCATAGCTAAATGGGATAAGATTACTAAGGACTTATCAGATAATCCACTTAATACAAGTGAAGGTCCTAGAGACTCTAGGATACTAGTTATAGGTGTAGGTGTAGGATATAGGTATTCTAGAGAAGCTCTACAAAGATTAAAACTACTAGATACTGTCAGGTTACTAAAAATAACTACTAGTATACCACCACCAAAGAGTCTCATAGTAAGAGAGCTTGAAGGTAAAAATATAGCTATCATAGTAGAGGAGGGAGATCCTGTTTTCGAGGATCAAGTTAAGATAATAGCTTATGATGAGAGGCTAGATACTAAAATCTATGGTAAGAAGACAGGATATATCCCAATAACTGGAGAGCTTAAACTCGAGGATATTACTAAAGCATTAGCAGATATTCTAGGATTAAACTATAGGGTTAAATCTAGTGTTAGAGTTAACATTGAAATCCCGCCAAGACCCCCAGTACTATGTCCTGGGTGCCCTTATAGGAGTGTATTCTATGCTATTAGGAGGGTTATTAAGAAGCTTAAAGTTAATGTTGTTTACGCTGGAGATATTGGGTGCTATAGCCTGGTTGTCAACCCTCCATTCAATGCTCAAGATACACTAGTAGAGATGGGTGGTAGTATAGGACTAGCTAATGGCTTATCTCACACACTTAGAGACTCTATAGTAATAGCTACCATAGGAGACTCTACATTCTACCATGCAGGAATACCTGGAACAATAAATGCTGTATACAATAGAGCCCCTATGACAATACTAGTACTAGATAACGGCGTAACAGCTATGACAGGCCACCAGCCCCACCCAGGCACTGGTTTAGATGCTCTAGGTAGAGAAGCTAGAAGGATTAAGATAGAGGATATAGCTAAAGCTTCAGGTGTAGATAGCGTCCTTATAGCTAAATCATTTAATATCAGAGATGTTGAGAGTAAAGCTGAACTAGCTATAAGGGAAGCTTTAAACGGCAAAGTATCCATGCTTATAGCTAGAGGATCATGTATACTAACAGCTATAGCTAAGAGTAGGAGGTATAAGGTTAAGAGGCCAGTCTATAGTATAGACTTAGATAAGTGTAGAGCCTGTACCATATGCTATAATGCATTCGCCTGCCCAGCCATAATACCTAGAGGAGACGGTAAGGCTAGCATAGACCCTAGAATATGTACTGGGTGTAGCGCATGTGTAGACGTATGCCCATTTGAAGCAATACAATCCATAGAAGTAGTAGATGAGACCTGGAGGGGTATCCTTGATGAGGTGGGTTTAGATAGTGAGTAACTTGAATATCCTAGTCGTTGGTGTTGGCGGTCAAGGTATTCTAACATTATCTAGAATTATAGGTGAGTCTGCTCTTAGGAGGGGTTTAAAAGTTCTTATTGCTGAAACTCATGGCTTAAGCCAGAGGGGTGGTAGTGTTATCGTACATGTGAGGATAGGAGATGATATTGAGGCTCCACTCATACCATTAGGAGAGTGTGACTTAATGTTAAGTCTCGAGCTAGTAGAGACTCTAAGATATTTAAACTATATGGGTAATAATGGGGTTATAGTATCTGATACCTTGATCCTAAGGCCTCCCATACCCAGAGTTAAGATTCCGAGCTATGAGGAGATTATTACTACATTAAAGAATACTGGGCTAGAAGTCCATCTCTTAGACGCCTCCCTAGAAGCTGATAGACTTGGCGATATTAGAGTTGCTAACATGATAATTCTAGGTTACGCTATATCTAGTACCTTACTAGGTAAATACATTGATATTGATAGTGTAGTCGAGTCTCTAGCTCATATTCCAGGTAAAGAGCTTAACATAAAAGCTTTAAGTATGGGATTCAAGTTTGGAGTTAAACATTGAAGTTTAAAGTCTTAATACAGCCTATAGAATCTATAGATAAGCAGCTACTAAACTGGATTAGAGAAGAGATTCCTAAACTAGTCCCTGTAGAGCTTGAAATACGCTTATCCCTATGGCCGCTCCACATAGACTACTCAAGAATATTTGACTGGAAGAGAATGCAGTTTAAAGCAGTTGAAGTTAATAGGCTATTGTATAAAGTATATGAGGATTATTTTAGTGATAGTAGAAGCTATATCGTATCAGTAGTATTAGGAGATGGTTATGTTGAGGGTTTAAACTTTATATTTGGCTTAGCTATGCCAGAGCTTAGAGTAGCATCAGTTTATACTAAGAGACTTGAAACTAGTGATAGAGGGAAGTTTAAGCTTAGAGTTTTAAAAGAGGTTATACATGAGCTAGGACACCTAATGGGCTTAGGGCACTGTATTAATCCTAAGTGTGTAATGTCTTTTAGTAATAGTATAGCTGAAGTAGACTATAAAAACGTGCAATTCTGCCGAGAATGTGAGGTTAAGCTTAAAGAGTATCAGCATATAGCTTATTAACTTCACATTATAAAGGTTAAGAGGGGTGTCTAGTTGGTTTTACTTGAAGTTGAGAATCTTAAAACATACTACTACACACTTAGGGGCCCTGTGAGAGCAGTTGATAATGTAAGCTTTGAATTAGAGAAGGGTAGAGTACTAGGTATAGCTGGTGAGAGTGGTTGCGGTAAGAGTACTCTAGCATGGAGTATTCTAGGCTTAGTCCCCCCTCCTGGCAGGATAGTCTCAGGCTCAATAGTACTCGATGGTATTGATATAGTTAAGCTTAGTGAAGATGAGCTTAGGAGTAAAATAAGGTGGAAGAAGGTAAGCATGATATTCCAGGGTGCTATGAATAGTCTAAACCCAGTATACACTGCTGGAGCCCAGATTGAAGAAGTACTTATATACCATGGAAGAATGAGTAAGGCTGATGCTAGGAGGAGAGTATATGAGCTACTAGAAAGTGTAGGCCTAGATAGGAGCTTAGCAAACCGCTATCCACACGAGCTTAGTGGAGGGCAGAAGCAGCGTGTAGTAATAGCTATGGCCCTAGCCCTAGAGCCTGATATAGTTATAGCCGATGAGCCTACAACAGCTCTAGACGTAGTTGTCCAAGCCCAAATACTAAATTTAATGAAGAAGCTTCAGAGAGAGAAGGGTATAAGTATAATACTCATAACACACGACTTATCAGTAATAGCTGAAATGGCTGATGAAGTAGCTATTATGTATGCTGGTAAAATTGTAGAATATGGCAGCAGTGAGCAAATATTCTATAAGCCAAGACATCCATACACACACTTACTAATGAAAGCTGTACCTAAACTAAAAGGAGTAAAAGAATCCCTAATATATATACCAGGACAGCCACCAGACTTAATGAACCCGCCTAAGGGATGTAGGTTTAAGCCTAGATGCCCGTGGGCTATGGATATATGTGATAAGGATCCAGAAGAGTTTAATTTAGAAGAAGGACGTAGAGTAGCATGCTGGCTAGAGAAGACTAGTGGTGGATTAAAAGTTAAATCTTAATATACTCTCTAAGTACTCTCTAAGCTTGTAATCTAGCCTCGATATACTCTTAACCCTTCTAGCCTCTAAGCTTCCAGGAGCATACTCTATATAGGCGTCTCTAGCAGACTCTAGCCTAGCACTTAGATCTCCGCCGAATAGCATTATGCATAGCTCGAATGCGCTCCTAACCTCGTAGAGCTCCTCTTCAACCCTACTAGGCTTCCTAGCTGAGAATAACTCTATTATACTCCTCCTACGGGTACCCTCCAACTCTAGTAGCCTACTCTCAGCACTCTTACAAGCATCAATTAATTCTCTAAACGCTTCATCAGGAGATAGTCTAGCCTCTAAAATAACTTCTACCATAGGCTTATAGACTCTACAGCTAGTCCTCGGATAAACTAATGCTACCATTCTCCAAGGAGCATTTACGTATCTAGATAGTGTTGAGTCGAAGCAGTACTCTCTAAGCTCTCCATTAACATTAACATTTAAGAGTATAGATCTACACGCAAAACTCCCCATCTATAGCCTCCTCCCTAAAACATACTCTACTATCCCATAACCAGCTATAACCATTGAGACAAGTAGTATAGCTATCGAGAGTAGCGAGAGGTAAGGCTTAATACCCTCTCTTGAGACTACGAAAACTGTAACTCTCAAATCACCAGATCCGCCTATAAAATCTACCTCAAGCCTAGACAGTAGATTATCTAAGCTAATAACCCTAGAAGCTGAATGTGCTAGAGTAAACTCGTAACCGTCAAGAGAGACCCTAACACTAGAATAACCAATATTCTCAAATAATACAGTCACATTCCTATAAGCTTTACCTAACGGTAATTTTAAGAGACTAGCAGCATAACCACTACTAT
>JAUQQR010000035.1 GCA_030549835.1 Thermoproteota archaeon | reverse complement strand
AAGGGAGTTGAGTGTGTTGTGTGATAGGTGTGGTTCTAGGCCTGCTAGTGTGTTTCAAGCTGTTTCTGGGTTGAGGTTGTGTAGTGAGTGTTTTGTTGAGGATATTAGGGTTAGGGTTCGTTTTGAGGTTGAGAGGTGGGGGATGGTTGAGGCTGGTGATGTTATTCTCTTAGCTCTTAGCGGTGGTAAAGATAGTTATACTCTTTTAGAGTCTATGGCTTTGAATTTTAAGGCTTCTAGGCTTATTGGTTTATCTATTATTGAGGGTATTCCTGGGTATAATAGGGAGGATGATGTTAGGTTTCTTATTGAGACTGCTAGGGGTTATGGTGTTGATATTCATGTTGTTAGGGTTAGTGATTATGTTGGTTTGAGTGTTTATGATATGGCTATGAGGGCTAGGAGTTGTGGTCTTAATGTTTCTGCTTGTACATTTTGTGGCATATCTAGGAGGCGTATTATGCATGATTATGCAGAACAGCTTGGTGCTAGTAAGCTTGCTACAGCCCATAATCTTGATGATGAGGTTCAAACTCTAATAATAAACTTCTTAAGGGGAGATATTGTGGGGTTATTGAAGCTTCATCCTCTAAGCTATACTCGAGAAGATAGGGTTAGGAGGATTAAGCCTCTAAGGAAGATTTATGAGTGGGAGACTGCAACATATGCTATGATTCGGGGCTTCCATCTTCAGAGTACAGAGTGTATGTTTATTAATGAGAATCCTACACTTAGAGCTAGGATTAGGTTTGAAATTTATGATTTAGAAAGGAAAATGCCTGGAATATTATTGAGGATGCTAGAGCTCATAGATAACCTATTAGTAGATGAGGCTAGAAAAGTCTCTAAAATTAAGCTCAATAGGTGCTCTAAGTGTGGGGCTCTAACAAGTACTAGTAGGAGTATATGTAAGTTATGCGAGCTCCTAGAAGAAATTAGTTTTACAACACCACTCTATAGATTAAAGAATAGATTTCAGCTTATAAGCCCCAGTTGACATGCTTAATGTGAGGATGTAAGAATTGCCATTAAGGCCGGCTAGATGCTATACACACTTTAGTGGTCCACCCTACACTAGGAAGGAGTATATACCTGGAGTCCCTCCACCTAAGATAACCAAGTTTGAGATGGGTAATAGAGCATTAATTGATGAAGGTGACATTAAAGGAGAACTTATAGCGTTAGAAGCTGGGAACATTAGACATAATGCTCTTGAAGCTATGAGAGTTTTAGTAAATAAGACACTAACAACACTACTTGGAGAAGCAAACTACTATATGAGGGTTAAAGTATACCCTCACCACGTACTAAGAGAGAATAAGATGATGGCTTTCGCAGGTGCAGATAGATTACAGGACGGGATGAGGCTAGCTTTCGGTAAGCCTATAGGGACAGCCGCAAGAGTTTATCCAGGAACTATAATATTAGAAGTCTGGAGTAGAGCTGGAGGTGAGGATAAGGTGAAAGAAGCTCTAAGGAGAGGAGCAAGCAAGCTACCAATACCAACTAGGATAGAGATAAAAAAGCTAAAGAATAAAGACTAGGCATGAGTTACTTCTAGTTAAATACTGTAAATAACCTGAGACATGAGTTTAATGATAGTGAGTAAACTATAGTCATGTATACTATCTGAGAAATCATAATCAGAGATTAGTTTAGGTCTCATAGTTGTGGTTTGGTGGGCTAATTATTTATTTGGTCTTAGTTTATAGGTTTTAATAGCTACTATATGAAGTAGGTTTGGCGATGATTTAAACCACCGACTCTGAGTAGTGATGTTGCCCAGCGTTTATGAGCCTCTATTCTGGTTTGATTTTTGCCTCTTCTACTATTTTAGATCCTGCTACTACTTGGTCTATGCTGTGTATTACGCACCCTAACGTTTCTAGTTTTTCTTCTAGGTCATTGAAGTCTATGTTTTTTCCTTCTATTGTTATTAGTAGTGTCATTGTGTCTACATCTATTTCTTTTACTGTTATGTTTACTCCTTCTACTCCATTTAGTGTTGCTATTTCCTGGCTTATATCTACTATTGATAGTCCTTTTACAGGTTTTAGAACATCTAGTACTATTCTCCTTATTGGAGCTTTCATTTCTAACTCCTATATATTACCTATACCTTAGCTTAATTAGCTTTAATATTTCTCTCTTGCTCCCCACTTCTTTAGTATTTCTCTTAGTTCTTTTGGTATCTCAATGCTCTTCATTATTCTAGGATCTACTACAGCTACTACTATTTCACATTCTGCTGATTTAACTCCACCTCTACTCTCATTAAATATCTCATATTTATACGTTATACTCTTATTTCCCAACTCTATATCTATAATATCTACCCTATAGTCATCATGTGGGTATATTGGGTATGAGTAGCTACAGGAAGCTTTAACTCTAGGCACTATTATACCATACTTCTCTCTTAGCCTCAGAAACTCTTCCACTATACTCTTGAGGAATTCCTCCTCTGCTCTCTCACAGTATCTGAAATAGTTTGAAAAGTGTACTATGCCTGCGGCATCAGTCTCATTCCAGTAAGCTGTAGACCTGTAAGTGTATATAGGCATAGGCCTTCACCTGATTATGTCTTAGCTCTAACACTTTAAATTTCTAAGTGCATTTAACTATATATAGCTTACTAGATATCTTGTAGGCATTATCTTCTCCTATAATACTCGATAATATATTTGCTACTACTCTCCTAGCATCCTCTAAGCTTAAGTCTCTTGGGGCCCAGCCTGTTAGCCATAGTAGTGTATCTAAGTTAAGAGTAGGTATTCCTGTCTCCCTAGATACTATACTCCAAGCTTCCTGGGCTAGCCTAGGATTAACTATTAGATCTCTATAAGATCTAGTTTTAACAATCATACTAGAGAATGTAGCGCAAGCTACTCTCGAGTCTACAGGTATTGGTATATTTAAGTTTATAGTTTTAACTTCTCCAGGATCTCTTGTAGCATAGTATACCATTTTAACTGTAAAAGCTATAGTCTTCCTCCACTCCTCAGCGCCTAGAGCCCTACTAATTAATCTAAGGAATCCTTGGGGATCCCTATATACATAGCTATAATCTGATACTATAGAATCTAGGAATCCTCTAAGCTCTCTAAAAGCTTTAACTACTCTACTCTTCCTAGCCTCCCTAGCTATAGCCGCTCCTCTACAGTTATCTATAAACCATAGCACATCACTTAGAACATCACTAAGACTATTTAACGGATTATATAGTCTCCTCGACTCAATAACCTCTGCTAAGCACTCCCACCACTCCTCACCCCTCATAGTTAACTTATAGCTTACTAAAGCTACTAGTAGAGCATATATACAGGCATAGTTCTTACCTATAACTCTCGATATTCTCTTTAAAGCTTTAAATTGAGGGTCTAGAGTATCTTCTAGCTTAATAACTCCTTCAACACCTATGGTTTTTAGTAGTATTGATACCTCATTAATCCTCTCATAGTCTATATGCTGAGTCAAGATCTAGTATCAACTCCCCTACTCTAAACCATACCTCCTAATGAGTTCTCTCATAACCCTCCTAGAACCCTGGAGTATCCAGGAGTTGTACGGCTCTCTAGGTATAGCTAGTTTAGGGTCTCTGAACTCGCTCTTCAAATTCTCAATTATACTATTCACTATACTTTCAGGTATGTTTAGAGTATATATCATATGCCTCGCCTCCTCTTCTCTAATAACTTCATCTATACCCTCTAACTCATAGCATCTAGCTAAAGCTACTATATAAGATGCAAGTTTAGTTACAGGGATTCTCTTATAAATTCCCTTCGGCCCAGCACTTGTAACGTAATCGAATATACTCTTATTATCACTTAATAGTTTAACCAAGATTTTCCTAAAACCTCTCCTCTCAGCTTCTTTCTTTATCCACTCTATCCTATCTAGGCTAGATGCACTATTCTCTTTACCTATAACCTCAACCTCTTCTCCCCCCTCAGGTATGTATAGTAGATTCTCGTATCTAACATTAATTGATATTGAGGTAGCATTGTCTAGCATACTCATAGCCTCATTACTCAACCTAGAGACTATAGCTACAGGCATTAGGTAGGGGGTTACAGCTACTAGACCTAAATTCTCTCTTAAAGTCTTCTCTATTATGCTACTAAATAACTCATACCTACCCCTATCACCCACCAGCATATCATACTCATAGAATCTGACATCGATATTATGGGGAGTTAATGCTGAAATTATAGAGTTAAGTAGGGGTACCTCATCGACACTAACCTCCCTCATGCTCTTAACAATTACAGCTACAGTCTCAACCCTAAATGTAGAATATAAGCCTTCAAGAATCTCGAGAGAGCCGCCTAAGACTCTTAACCTATTATAAGTCTTCATATACTCACTAGTACAAGCCTCAATTAGCTCTCCGAGAGTCTCTAATCTCATCTAGACCAACTCAATCCAACTCCTCTAGATTAAATATCGTACTTTAAAACTCTTAACTTTAAACTTTGAGAGTGCGTAGGAGGAAATGTAATTTAATAGATATAACCCTCTGGAACTACATATTATTAAGGATAGAAGTAGAGGTGTTATACGGTGACTAATAGAATAGAAGTTGATAAAGTTATAGAAGAACTTAGAGTCAGAGGCTACAGGATGACGCCACAAAGAATACTACTAACTAAGATCGTACTTGAAACTATAGAGAAACACCCATCACTAAGAGATCTTCATAGAGAAGCACAGAGGGTATTACCAGGCACCGGGATATCAACGATATATAATACAATAATGATGCTTGAATCTCTAGGATTACTAAGAGTATTCTACTTAGATGGCAAGCTATATGTAGATAGGTATAAGCCACATGTTAATATAGTTTGTAGAGGTTCTAATATAATTAGAGATGTTGATGGGTTAACTCTAGAAGATATTATGAGAGTATTAGATGGTAAAGGTGTAAAAGTGAAGAACCCATTAGTACTAGTTATTGGAGAATGTGATGATATTAAAACTCAAGGACCCGCCTAGCAGAGCCTAGAGACTCCTGTAGTCTACTCCTAGACTCTAAGTCTAGTATGAATGCTAGAGTTTCATCTACAATTCTCCTAGCAATATCAACTTTATGTCTAACCCCCGGTATTAATGCTTCTGGATACTCTAGTTTAGATAATGACATGTATATTGTCTCCATAACCTTGAATAGTCTCCATGCTTCACTGTAATCATTGACTTTAATCTTCTCAAGTATGAGCCTCCTAAGCTCCCCTACGAGATCTCCTAATCCTTGGAGATAAGGTACTGGTGGTATTCTGAGCTCTCTAAATCCCCTAATAGGCTCATTCCTAGCTATATCTAGGAGGAGTTGTGCTTCTACATACTCACTTATAGCATTATATGTTAACCCAGAGTATAGGATGTCTGGGTATTCATTAAGCTTACTAATCATACTACTAACTATACTGTCTAATTCTTGAGCTCTCTTTACAGCCTCATCTAGATTATTAAATTGTATTAGTAATATAATTTGCTTAGATAATCTCACTATATCCCTAGATACTCTTATAACCTCTTCTCTAACACTATCCCTTTCCCTTAAGTATGAATCTATAGATGCCATTACTTGCTCTATATACTTATAGCTCATATTAATCCTCCAGTCTAATTATACTATTAGTAGCTTAAATGTACTTAGCTAGGTCTCTTGTCCTAGCTAGGTATGCCTTAACCCCTCTCCTTGACAGGTAATAGTATGCTTTATAACTATTTGTGACAACACTCACATCTCTATTGAATCTTGAAAATGGACTAACTATTAAGCATGAATCTCTAACTATAGAAACACCAATATTCTGGGCTCTCTCAACTAGCCCTATAGATAATGCCTCCATGAATACACTTCTAGACATAGAGACTATGATCCTAGCCTTACCTCTACTATGCTTTTCTTCAAGCATCCTAATAAATGTCTTAAACTCGTCTAAGCTAGCATGAGGGCAGCCTATATATACAATATCAACATCACCTATAGGGCTCCTCTCCTCTAATAACCTCTCAATATCTCTAATAGTTATATTTACTCTTTCACTTATCTCACCTCTAGGATCCTCTGGAGTAATACCTCTGATATGAGCCATTGCTAAATCTCCTGCAGTACTTATAGCTGCTAGGAACTCCTTAATACTAGGGTTATTTTTAAATAATGCGTTTACCAGTGGGGGCCGGCTATCCCTATGTATTCCAGCTATAATCTCTCCAAGTACTCCAGCCTCAGCCTCGTCTAGCATAATACTCTCAACTATATACTCTACTCTAGGTATCCTCTCCTCATCTATATGCATACCGTAATAGTATGTTCTACCAGCTATTGCAGCCATTAGGGCTAGGGGACCCCCCTCCCTATTACTTCTAATACCTAGTATACTATTAGCGTAAGCTACAGCACTAGACTCTCCCCAAGCTACATGATCTCCTACTTTCAAATTATATCTCTCAGGAATCCTAGTATAGTATGGGGTGCACGTGAGTATAAGCTCTGCCCCCATATCCTCTAATGCTCTTAGTATGAGCTCTTGTGCTCTAATATACTCCCTAGAGAGTTTTAAGCCATATATTGAGTTATAGTCTAATAAATCGTAACTTATAGGATTTATAGTGGTTGGAACTGAGAACTTAGCTCCTAGTAATCTAAAGTTATTAATAAATTCTAATCCTGAATCTCCAATATTCTCATAGGATACCCCTGAGATGTGGGCATGCTTAATCTTTATCAGCCTACTAGCTCCTAGAGATTCTCCAACCTTAACAATAACCTTCAATGCTCTAGCCTTAGCTTCACCCTCATAACCCTCTAATATCCTCTCCTCTTCACTATCAAGGAACAATTACTAACTCCCTACACTTAGACCTATATCACGAGCTAAACCTTTAATTAGCTTTATAGCTGTCCTCAGCGTAGGACTTGTTACTTTAAGTGTTTGTGATAACTTCTCAATAGTAATCTTATGTTTGTCACAAACACTCATGGCTACATATATAGAGGCTCCAGCAACAGCCATAGGCTTTAATCTCCTACTATACTTCTCCCCGAAGAGCCTAGCTAGCTGTAAAGCTATACTCTTACACTCCTCTGGAATACTTAACCATATAGATGCTGTCCTTACATAACTCTCATAGCTAGAAACTGATGCTTTAGGCCTATAAACTTCAAGGTATAGCCTAGAGAGCTTGTAAGCCCTCCTAGATATAGACTTTAACTTGTGAGAGTCCTCTCTAACAAATTTTAAGAGCTGCCTTAAACCTATACCAATATTATTAAACCTACAAGCTAAGACTAGAGATGCTAAGGCTACAACTGTAGGTGATAGTTTACCTATAATCTTTAATTCTATAATATGAGACGCTATCCTATTAGCATCATCAGTAACCTCTCTAGGAAGACTAGACTCTAAAGCTATATTGTTTATCAGCTTAATAGTCTCTTCTAAGATCTTCATAAAACATCCACTCTAAGCCAGTAGAATATATAAGCTTTAAAGCCTAATATATGGCACTATAAAGATTTTAATCTTTAACATCTCAAAAACGTTGGGGGATATAGTGAGGTTATCTTTTAAGGGTAGACCCGTAATACCTGGATACGTTGAAGGTGAGGCTATTATAGTAGACTCTATAAGCTTCTATGGTGATGTTAGAGTTGAAGATGGACTATTACCTGATGGTAGGAGTATTTCTGGTAAGATCATCATATCTAGAAGGGGTAAAGGTAGTACTGTAGGTCCATATATACTCTACGCTTTGAAGAGTAGGGGTTTAGCCCCTAAAGCTATACTATTAGCCTCTAGGAGTGACCCTGTAATAGTATCTGGTGCTGTAATAGCTGAGGTCATACTAGTTGATAGCTTACCCGAGGATATTGTTAAGCTTACGAGGGATGGTGACCGGGTAAGGGTTTATAGTGATGGTAGTATTATAATTGCCTAATAAATCTTATAATACGTGAGTATATCTCCTCATGTATACTTTCAATACTTCTCTCTTTGCCCATCTCGTTTAACCCCTGAATTTTAATAACATATACCCCCTTACTCTCTGCTAAACTTAGAGCTTTAGAGAACTGCTCTCTAATCTTGCTTAGCCTATTTACTGTTTCATAGTAGTATGTTACTCTCCTCTCTTTAACTCTTCTGAATGCTACTTCTGGGGTGATATCTATGTATACTATTATGTTAGGCTCGGGGGCTTTAGAGTTTAGAATATCTATCCAGGAGGGGTCTGAGCCTAAACTCTGGTATGCTATACTTGAGTACTTATATCTATCAATAACTACTATGTAACCTTCACTTAGAGCCTTACTTAAGCTAACGCCTAGGCAGCTATAGTGCCTTACATGCCATAGCCTATCAGCTGCATATAGTAAAGCCATTATATCCTGGTCTACATCTTCTCCTAGTATGAGCTCTCTTATTAGGTAACCTATAGGGCCCCATGTAGGCTCTTTACTATAACCTACCTTATACCCGTCTCTCCTTAATCTCTCAACTAAGAGCTTAGAGTGTGTTGTTAAACCTGCACCATCTATACCCTCGAATGCTATTATTAGTCCCTTACTCATTACTACCGACCATATATGTGGTTATATTAAATCCTTTTAACTCAGAATTCTCTCATATAATTGGTGGAGTAGCTTAGCTAAGACTATAGTATGGGCTAGAGGAGACCCTGAGTCTATAAGAGTAGTTAAGAGCCTTATAGGTATTCTTGAGGCTCAAAATATAAAGATTATACTCCCAGAACCTAGAAGTATGCTACTCTGCGATGTACTAGTAGAGCCTCTAGACAATAGAGACCTTGAAGTACTATCAGCTAGGATAGATGCTAAAGCTAAGATTAGAGAATTAGACCCTTGGATTGCATTATTTAAAGCAATATTCCACCCCGTAGGAGTTCAGAGACTGAGGATAGGTATTGATCCAGGCTCTACATGTGCTATAGCCATATATGCTGATAACATACTAGTATGGGTTGAGAAAACTGATTGTAGGAGTATACCGAGTAAGATAAGATGGATTATAAATGTAACCCAGCCTAAAGACTATATCATTAATATAGGCTCAGGTACAGGCTATGATATTGTTGCAGAGAGCCTTCTAAGAGAAGGAATAGCTTTCACAATAGTACCAGAGGAGGGGACTTCGAGAAGGCAACATATATTAAAACTAAGAGGTATAGTTAGAGATAAGGATATACAAGCTGCTATGGCGCTAGCACTCTACTATGAGTAGAGGAGAAACTCTAATAATAAACTCTACCCCATAATTTTAACTGGGGAGTTACGTTTTGAGTGAGAACTTAATTAAACAAGTTAAGGACATTATAGATAGTGCTAAACCATACCTCTCTACTTCTAGAGGCAAGGTTATTCTTAGAGATAAACGTGGCCTCGAGTATTTAGATCTAGTTAAGGATATGATTGTGAACTATTATATCGGAGATAGTAGGTTATACGAGGTTAATGAATGGATTTCTAAGTTTAAGAGCCTCCTATTTGATTCTATTAAGCTTATAAATGGTAGAGGGTGGAGTTTACCTAGAGAATTTAAGAGTTTTATTGAAGATCCTAGAGTTCACTTGAGAAAGAAACTCTTTAATTACACGTTTGACCTAGTTAGAGGTAAATTAAGCTTTGAGGATTATATTGAGAAGTCTAGGCAAGCAGTAACTACTAGCTTTAATACTAATATTAGAAGTTTATACCAGTACTGGATCCTATTAGGAGTAATATATAATTTAGGATTAGAGGGAGCCCACCTAGTCTATCCAGAGCATGGCTATATAATGCTTGATAGGAGTGGTAGACAGAAAACTGGGAGTATACCCCCTAATATCATTCTTAAGATTAATGGTAGAGGTGAGCTTAGCTTCTTTATAGAAGCTCCTAGACCTCTAGGATGGGAGGACACTAGGGATTTAAGTAGAGTTTGGAAGCTCTACGTAATCTTTAGACCAGATATTCTAGTATACTCCGGTAGAGTACTTGACATTGTAGACCTTAGAGGCGATATCCCGGTTATTAGACCAGATATTATAATAGAGTGTAAGGAGCAGCCTGACTGGTATATAAGGAGTAGATACCTGAAAGGTCCTATAGCTAAACCACTAACAGCTGAAGAGTGGATGTCAAGATGGCTTAAAGGATTATGGGAAGGCTTAGGAGAAGCCCTAGGAGTATCGAGAGAAAAACTTGGAGAATTTATAGAAGAGCGTAGAGGTAGTATTAAGGTTAAAGAATTAGACCTAATAACATTCTATAAAGAAACATATAAACC
The DNA here is from genome assembly GCA_030549835.1 of Thermoproteota archaeon. Lineage (GTDB taxonomy): Archaea > Thermoproteota > Thermoprotei_A > Sulfolobales > Acidilobaceae > DSZV01. The sequence goes on along the minus strand of JAUQQR010000035.1, from coordinate 2,179 downwards.
AAAACTCTTCATACTAATCTCAAAACCAAAAATAGATGAAGCAATAAAGAAAACTCTGCAATCAAGAAATATAGTAGTTATAGATAATGTTGAAATAGGAGATATAGGCAGGCTAAGAGAAGTAAGTAAAATAATAAAAGAGTACGCGAAGCCAGTAAGTGAAGACATAATAGATACTATTAGAGTACTAATATCATTAAAACTTAATGAAAACATAAATAGAGATATTGTAGAGAGAGCTCTCTTAAAACTAGCAAGTAGCAGGATAGAAGAACTAGTAGATATAATATTAGAAGAGAGATAGGATATATATTTAAAGGCTGACTAGAGATAATTATATAATACATGGTGCGGGGGTGCCCGAGCCTGGTCAAAGGGGTCGGGCTTAGGACCCGATGGCGTAGGCCTGCGTGGGTTCAAATCCCACCCCCCGCACTATTCTATGTAGGATTATCAGCTACGTGCATGTAACTCTATTGTGTGAAAGTTAGGTGGCTGTTTCTTAAGTTGACTTATTCTTGAGAGTTATCTCGTAAGCTTTATGGGCTAAGGCTTCAGGGTCTTTAATATTGCCTTCCCATATTTTGATGCCGTTAATTATAATTACTGGGAGCTTCCCGCCTCTATGTCTTATCATTTTAAGGAGGCCGTATGGTGTTAGTGCTTCTATGATTATAACTTTGACATATGATTTCCTTGTTAATGCTCTTATAAACTCTGTTATTTTAGAGGACATTTCTATTATTTCTTCAGGGTATTCTTTAATCTGGTCTACTTTATAGTCTATTCCAAATTCTTTAGTTAGAATCTCGCAGTGCTCGCAGTGACCTATCATTATGGGGCTTATTGTTATTATCTCTACTGTTATATCCTCAGGCTGTCTCTTCACCCTCAACATGACACTCACTCTCACTAATATAACTTATAATTTCGTCTACCCACTCTCCTCCATCAATAAACTCTATTAGTAAACTCCTATTAGTATAGTTGCAGTATGTTAGTATAGCTAAAACTCTATTAGTAGGCTTAAACCATCCACTATCAATATAAATATATGCATTAGCCTCATGCCCCCCTAGCTTAACTGCCTTCCTGTGAAATGCTTTATTAAGCTCTTTAAAGTCTGAAGCCTTCTTAAGACCAGGCCATACTCTAATCCTTAAACCTATAACACCATTAGGTGTTCTTATACCATTCTCTGCTATACCCCTAGTAACCCATTTAACCTTACCTTGACTAGTAAAACTTAATGACTCTGAGGAGCCTGGTAGTGGTATTATTCTCCATGTCTCTGGATGACTCAAAACTATGAAGTTATAAACCCCAACAATAATGTTGCCAGCAGCTATAGAGCTCTTAGTGGACATGAATCTCACCTATCTCTTCTAAAAGCTCCTTCTCTCTCATAGATTCCCTCTTAAACCATTTAATATCACTTATCATGTATGGTAGTAGCCGTAGAGAGTAGTAGTTTGATAGGAATGGGATTCCGAGTATTTCACCTATAATTATGAGATATATTGCTTGATTATACCTCCTAGACATAACCTTAAGTTCTCTATAAAACTCGAATGTTGTAGCTCCAAATAAGAATTCTATAACTGCCTTTTTAGCTTCTCTAAGCTTAGATTTAATATCCAAGTTTTGAAGCCTCTAAGTCTCTTATAACATTCCTTAGAGAATCTAGTCCAACAACATCCTCAGGGTATAGTGGTATATAGCCTAGTATACTATCTCCAAATAAGTTCTTGATAAGAGACAGATTCCTTTCCTGTTCCTCCCACTTAGACTTTAAGAATCCTGTAGCATCTCTCTCAGCCTCTTCTCTAGGTATGACCATGTTCACAACAACTCCACCACTAGGTATGTCATAAGCTTTAACCATATCAGAGAATCTCTTAACCACAGATATAGCTAGTATTGTTGGGATTGTAATAAATATAAATGTTGTGGTATTAGGATCTGTAAGAGTTTTCTTAACCATGCTATACCTATCATGTAAGCTAATTAGATCAAGTAATAGCGGGTCTTTAGCAATCTCCTCTCTAACTTTATCCTTCCTAAAGCTAAGCTGGTATCTAAGATCTAAAGCCTCCTGTCTAGACTTAATTACTCTCTGAAGCCATAGGCCATAAATCTTAGATAACCCTATGAGTCTAATAGCATTAGCTACAGCTGC
>JAUQQR010000034.1 GCA_030549835.1 Thermoproteota archaeon | reverse complement strand
ATCAACAATATTATCATCCATGAGTAGAGCCTCTAAAACACCGTAACCATTCTGATGCCTATCAATTATATGCTTTAATGCTTTACTCTCAGCTCTCTCAGGCTCTAATGATAGCCTACTAAGCATCCTATTAATACTACTAACATCTCTAATATTATCTAAGATAGCATCATAGGTGATATACCTACCATCGCCTGTTATACATACCCTATAGAGGTCTGCAATAGTATATGAGACTATACACTCAGCCTTCTCAGGTTTTAGGAGTGATACTTTAAACTCAAGAGTCAAAGATACTCCCATTAATCTCTAGGTTTAGTAAAGGTTTAAATAAGCTAAACAAAAGAGAGTATATGTGGGTTAAATATTGAAACTAAGTCTAATAGAAGCCCTAACATTAGTAATAGCTATAGTCTTAATAATGATATCACTAATAATAGGAGTAGCAATAAAGCCAGGCATAGAAATAGCGGCAATAGCAATAACACCGACAATAACAGCATTAATAGTAATAACACCAATAATAGAGCAGGGGCTAAGAGTATCAGTATCACCAATAATAGCAACACCTATAGCATATACAGTATACTATATGATAACAGAGTATATAAAGTTAAACCTTAACCCACTAACAATAACATACTCAATACTACTAGGATCAACAATAACAATGACAATAGTAGCAACATATATAGTAGTAAGAAAACAAGTAATTACATCAAAATAATCCAAACCGTTTATCCCTAGATGTTCATTCATTGCCACATCTAGGCTTACGAGGAGTCATGGGTGGCTGTTGAGCTCAACGGCACCAGGGCTCTCATATAGGTTTAGCTCTGGGCGGCTTGGAGCACTGATCCCATCGCTTCTTAGAATAGATCAGAAATCAAAGCTTATGAAAGTTTCCTAGAAAAATTAAGAAGAAAAAACAGTCCCTTATCTTGAACTAAGGAAAAACAGAAGATACATGTAACACTACTACTAGGTAATACACTAGTATATGGAGTAATCATCTTAAAACATATACTCTAATATTATCTAGATATGTAAAGCTTAAATATTCCTAAGTCTAAAGAATTAAGTAGATAGTAGAGGTGTATAGTAGTGAGGTTAAAGAGAGGAGATATTAGTGGACCAGTACTAGCAATACTAGTAACACTACTACTAATAGCTATAGGAGTAGCAATAATAGCGTACTTCACATTCTTCGCTGGAGGCACTACACAGCCAGTAATATCAATAACAGGACAGCCAGTAGCATATATGAGTGATATTGATGCAATAGTGGACATTACTATAACTAATGTCGGGTCTGCAGCCGTAACTCTTTCAGAAGATACGAGATTACAAATTGTAAGTCCGTCTGGTCTAGCAGGCCAAGAAGCTAATATCGATGCTCCTGTATATGTTCCTCCTGGAGGCTCAACTACTCTAAGCTTCAAATTTGAACATCAATGGCGTGCTTTCAGTCAGTATAGATTTGCTACTGGCATATTAACACTAGTAGATACTGCTGGTAATACAGTTGGTGTTCTCGAATTAAATATTAGAATCGCTGGTGGAGGGTAGCTGGGGCTAGCTACTAAGCTAGTGTTCTCCTCAAATTCCATTATTTTTTAAGATTTTGTTTTCTCCTTCTCTCTGTTGGGTTGTGGTTTGTGGTTTTTATCTGTTGGTAATGTTAATTTAGATGTTAGTGTTAGTCTTCCTAGTTATCCTGAGTTTGGTCGTAGTATTGTTGTTGATGATTTCTGGTTTGGTGTTGGTGGAGCTGCCATTAACTATTCTATTCTTGTGGCTCGCTTTGGCTATAGGGTTAGCTTAGTCTCAGTTATTAGCTCTATGGCTTCTAAGCTTGGGGTTTTAGATTATCTTAGGGGGCTTAATGTAGATACTAGTTTTGTTAGAGTTGTTGATGGTGATCCTGGCTTCGCAATTATTATTCTTATTCCTAGTGAGTCTTCTAGGACTATATTCTCTTTTAGGGGTGTTAATAGCCTGCTTGAATCCTCTATGGTTCCAGGTGTTGGTGATCATGTTCATTTTGCTAGTGTTAAGCCTAGTATTGTGATTGGTGCCTGTGACCGCTTAGGTGGAAGGCTTGTTAGCTATGACCCTGGAGGTGAGGTTTATAGGGATCCAGGCGGTGTTATTAATACTCTCGAATGTATTGACTGGCTTTTCCTTAATGAGAGAGAGGCTAGAGCATTAAATACTAGTAGTTTAAGTGATTTATTGAGGGGTAGAGTTGAGATGGTTATTATTAAGAGAGGTGCTAGGGGTGCATTATTAGCAGGTAGGAGTGGCTTAGTATTAGAGGAGAGTGCTCCTAAGGTTAACGTAGTAGATGCTACTGGGACTGGAGATGCCTTTGACGCAGCATTTAACGTTACCTACTTAGAGACTATGGATCCAAGGAAGGCGTTAGAGTTAGCTATAGTAGCTGGAGCTCTTAAAGCAACACTTAGAGGGAGCTCTAATATGCCATCTAAGAGTGATGTTATGAGTTTATATGAGGTAATCTATGGTGGTAGAGTCTAGGTATAAGTGTATAGTATGTGGTAGAGTATTCCCTGAAGGTCAAGGTGTAATAGTTAGTAGAGGGGGGTTAACATTAACATTCCACAGCAGTAGGTGTGCATACAAATTCTTTAAACTATGGTTTGAGAGAGTTGATTTGCAATGCTTAGCTATAGCTAGAGATATTATGAGGGAGTATGAGAAGATAATTGATGCTAGGAAGCCTGTTAAGAAGATATAGGTTTAAGAGTGTATAGGTTAAGAGTTTTAGCCTTAAACTCTACTGTAACCATAGGGGGTAACTATTGATTGTTAGGGTTAAACTCTACTCTATACTAAGAGACTATACAGGTTCTAGTGAGCTCACCATAGAAATCCCTGATGGTTCTAGAATTGAGGATCTAATTAGGGCTCTTAAAGGTTTTGATGGTTTTAATAAAGCTTATAGTATCATAGGCGGCTCTATACTCGTTTTAAGTGATGACGGCTATAGGCTAGATCTAAGTGATACTATTAAGTCTAAAGTTATCCATATCATGCCACCACCCTCTGGTGGTAGTGTTCACATTGAGGTTGGTATTTTAAGGAGCGGTGAAGACTTTAATATTAGCAGCTTAGAGTATAGGCTATCTAGGGTTTCCCAGGGCGCTATAGCTGTATTTGTAGGTTACGTTAAGGAGTATAATATGGGTGAGAAGGTTAAAGGCTTATACTACGAGCACTCAGATGGGCTAGTATTAAAGATTTTTAGGAGGATTGCTGAAGAGCAGGCTAGTAAGTGGGGTTTAACAGGTATAGCTATATACCATTATGTTGGCTGGAGGAGTGTTGGGGAGAAGACTATGATTATTGGTGTTGCTGGAGGATCTAGGAAGAATGTTATCCCGGCATTAGCTGAGACTATTGATAGGGTTAAGAGCGAGTCTCCTATATGGAAGATTGAGTATAGAGAGTCTGGCAAGTACTATATATTAGGAGATCGTATTATTAAGATTGAGATAGTAGAGCCTCAGACTTCTTAAGCTTCTCAGCCATCCTCCTAGCTTTAGCTAACGCCTCCTCAATATTATTAGCTGCTACATTGAATGTTATCTTAGTATTTTTAACTCTAACCTTAAACCTCCTAGTACCGTGTTGAATATATTCTTCAATAACCTCAAATTCTAAGCTCAACTCTTATCCCCGAATACTAGTTACAGGTAATCCTAATATTTTAGCTCCACTTAACATTTAATGTTACTGGTGGAACATGGGTTGAAAGCTCCTGTTATAAGGATTACACCTCCCGGGCCTAGAGCGTTAGAGGTTTTAGAGAGAGACTCTAGAGTATTAATGCAGTCATTCACTAGATGGTATCCCCTAGTTATTAAGCGTGGCTTTAACGCTATAGTTGAGGATGTTGATGGTAATACTTATATAGATTTTAACTCTGGTATAGCTGTTCTTAATGTTGGCCACTCTCATCCCAGAGTAGTTGAGGCTATTAAGAGGCAGGCTGAGAGGTTTACACACTACTCTCTTACAGACTTCTACTATGAGGAGGCTGTTGAGGCTGCTGAGATGCTATTAAGGATTGCTCCTATTAGTGATGGTAGGGTATTCTTTACTAATAGTGGTGCTGAGAGTATTGAGGGGGCTCTTAAAGTATCAAGAGGATTCTTTAAAGGCTCGAGACCATATGTTATATCCTTTATAGGATCATTTCATGGTAGAACATATGGTGCTATGAGCTTAACTGCTAGTAAGCCGGTCCATAGGAGGTATTTTAGTCCACTAGTTCCAGGTGTAATACATATACCATACCCTTACCCGTATAGGTGTGCATTTAAAGCCTCAACCCCAGAAGAGTGTGGTGAGCTTACACTAGCATATATTGAGGATTGGGTATTTAGTAGGCTAGTAGATCCTAGTGAGGTTTCAGCAATATTCATAGAACCTATACTAGGAGAGGGGGGATACGTAGTGCCGCCAAGTGGATTCCTAGGAGGTTTAGAGAAGTTAGCTAGAAGTAATAGCATACTACTAGTAGCTGATGAAGTCCAGACTGGATTCGGCCGCTCAGGTAAATGGTTTGCCGTAGAGCATTGGGGAGTTAAGCCAGATATAATGGCTCTAGCTAAAGCTATAGCATCTGGGCTACCGCTAGGAGCAATTATTGGTAGAAGTGATGTTATGACACTACCACCTGGTAGCCATGCTAATACATTTGGTGGAAACCCTATAGCACTAGCAGCATTTAAAGCAGTAATAGAGATTCTAAGTGACGGAGTCATAGATAGAGTGAATAAGCTTGGAGAAGAAGCATTAAAATACTTAGAAGATAGAATATGCGACAACAGGATAGTAGGAGAAATTAGAGGTAAAGGATTCATGATTGGAGTAGAGCTAGTAAAAGATAAGAAAACAAAAGAACCAGCAAGAAAAGAAATGGAAAAGGTACTAATAGAGTCATATAAGAGAGGAGTACTAGCTATAGGAGGAGGACTATCAACAATTAGAATAGCACCACCACTAACAATGGAAGAAGAATACTTATTCAAAGGACTAGAAATAATAACAGACGTTATAAGAGAAGTATCAAGCTAAGCCATTACCTCATAGTGGTTGTCCGTGTTGATTATATTCAACACGATCAATTACATTCATTTTCTATATAATCTCAACTGTTACTAGCTACTACCTAGTAGTATCAATATTCTTTCATTTACGCTTGATAAGTGTGGTTGAGCTCTCATCTTAGTTACAGTAACCTCTCCCTCCTAGGTATATAACGTTATATTTGATTATGGTGCGTTATCGTGAGTGTTAAGATTAGGTTAAGTCTAGACTATATACTGTCAATGATTGGTGGGACTGGCTTAAACTATGTTACGGCTAAGAGGGTTAGTATGCTCTTAGGTGTTTCTACTAAGAGTGCTGGGAGGATTCTGGCTAGGCTTGAAGATGAGGGTTTTATTGAGAGGTACTCTAATAGAGCATATAGAGTTAAGAGGAGTAAACTGTATTCAAATGATGGTATATAGGAGCTATCAATATTTTAGCATAGTGGGACTTATTATTGAGTGATATTAAGAGTAAGATAGTTGATATTATTAGGAGAAAGGGGTCTTGTAGTTTTGAGGAGCTCATAGCAGAGCTTAGATGGAGTGGTGACTTAAGAATAGTTAGGTCTGCGATTGTAGCACTAGTAAATGAGGGTGTCATAGTTAGAGAACCAGACTATGGTAGGAGGAAGATTGTCTATAAGCTTAAGCATTATGGCTAAGCTCCTCTAATCTATAAAGGTTCTAGGCTTACCTATGCATTGCTGGGGTAAGGTTTGGGTAAGGTGCATACTAAGTATAAGACTATAGTTGAAATGCTTGGACTTAAACAATTAGATGTATATAGGGTTAGAGAGGGTAGTAGAGATGTTGACATAGTTAGATTATATGATCCAGCAACAAGGAAGATCATTGTCATTAATCTTGGATCAGTTAGAGAATCTATAAGCTTAGAAGACTATTTAGCTAAAGTCCTTGAAGCAAGCTCTAAGCATGGTGTTAGGATTAGTGATAAGAAGCTTCAAACTGTAAGAGAGAGTATAGCGAAGAAGAGCTAGTACACTATAGGTGTAGTTATTGGGCCTCATAGTCTGGGATAATGGTAGGGTTAGGAGGGCTAAGCTAGAGGATTATATGGATGCAGTCTACATACTATTAAACCTTATACCTCCAGGTATGGTTACAAGCTATAGTACTATAGCTAAAATTCTAAAAGTAAACTCTAGGCTTATTGGGAGAATTCTAGCACTAAATAGGGATCTAATAATCGTACCGTGTCATAGAGTTGTTAGGAGTAATGGTAGCCTAGGTGGTTATAGTAGAGGTGTGATGTTTAAGAGGAAGCTTTTAGAGCTTGAAGGTGTTGCTTTTAATAACCTTAGAGTTTCTAGGAGGTGTTTCTTAGAGAATCTACTCTAGTAATCCTACTCTCCTCAGAATGCTTAGAGCTACTGGTAGCATATATGGCATTATAGTGTATGGGATCCAGTACTTTATCTTCTTAAACTCTCTAGCTAATATTCTAGTATCCTCTCCTAAAGTATCACTATATGTTTTCAGCATAGACTCTAATAGGCCACTCTTTAATCCTAGTAGGTGGGAGTATGCTATAACTGTCACTATATCCCAAGCCTTCTCTCTAATACTAGCTCTCCTAGCTTGTTCTAAGTCTACTAGAGCTATACTATCATCTACTATGAAGTTGCTTGGATTAGCGTCTCCTAAGCTATAGTTAGCTAGGTGTATTTTCGCTAGAGCTCTCCCAGCAATACTCCAATACTTAGGATTAGATTCCTCAACGAGAGGGGATCCATGGATATGCTCTTTCACTGCTATGGTAGATGCTCTACCTAAATGTAATGCTATTATCTCTGGTGTCCTAATAATCCTACCTATTAGCTTAGTATATATGAGCTCTGCTAAAGCCCTCTCCCTATAGTCGACCCTATACCTAACAGTTGGAGCTGATGCTAGGAATGCTGGGATCCACTTAGTAGATGATACCCTATAATCCTTAACTATAACTGTACCCCTAGACCCTACACACTTATATACAGAATATAGGATGCTAAGCCTAGTACACTCAATACTATCTCCAGTATACAACTCTGCTATCCTAATATTATCTAAACTCTCACTTAGAGACACACTTCTAACCAAGCCTCTAGGAGCATCTAAGAGCCTATACTCTCTAATAAGGTCACTTAACTCCATCTTATGAGCGAGACTAGATCTTACTATCTTATAAAACCTACTATATAGCCGCCTAGGCTTACCTAATCCTATAAGCTTACGAGCATAACTTAATGCCTCTAAACCTCTACGCTCTAGAATATTAGAGTATATAGCACCGTAAAGCTCACTAAGCTTAACCATCCTAGATATAATGTAGAGCTCAGGCTTAACACTAATGATAGTAGATAGGAGTCCCAGCATAGACTTAATACCTATAGCTTCCTCTGCTACAACAGAGGATCTATAGGAATCCACGAGGTCACTAATACTAGGATCAATATATTCTAGAGGAGATAATAGTAGCCCAGCCAGGCTATCACCAAAAACTCCATACTTAGCATCGAGCTCGAAGAGGATCCTAGGAGATCTAAGAATACCATTACTAAAGGTAGGCTTAAAGAAACTATTACTAAGGATAATCTCAAAACTATAACCTCTAGCAGCTACCACCTCCTCCAAACTAACTCTCCCCTACTATCCCTAACTTCAACAATTCTATGGATTGGTATTAGAGAACCATCATTGAGCTCTATAGTCTCACCTTCTACACTAGCTATATCAGAAATCTTAAAATATGATATCCTCTCACCTAAACCATGCACTCTATCCCTATATCCTACTAAGTAATCATTGTAACCTAGGATTCTAAACTTTAATATAACCTGTTTTATAACACTCCTCCTACCCAGACCACATAACCCCAAGTTATTAGAGTAGGATTATAAATATAAACTTAAATAGTCCTAGAGCACTAGGTGACATATTTTGAGTATTAAGTGTATTTTCTGTGATATCGTTAGAGGTGTTGAGAAAGCCTACACCCTATATAGGAGTAATGGCATTCTAGTAATCCTAGATAAATACCCTGTTAGTAAGGGTCACCTACTCGTTCTTAGTGAAGACCACTACGAGAGCGTACATGAAGCCCCACCAGAGGTTACCGCTAAGGTGTGGCTTACAGCATCAGCCTTAGCTAGAATATTTAGAGTTAACCTTAAAGCTCCGGGAGTAAATATTATAACAAACTCTGGAGCCACAGCAGGTCAGGAAATATACCATTTCCACGTTCACGTCATACCTAGATGGGAGCCCCTAAGAAGATTCTGGTCTAATAGACACACCCTCACTGAGGAAGAGGCAAGAGAAGTTATAGATACTATTAAAGACCACACAATACTAATAGATGAGTATCTACAAGCACTAGGTTTATAAGGAGAAACTTACATGGTATAATATTATGATGTGTGAAAACTAGAGGCTATTCTAAGACTTATAATCTGATTATATAACTAGTATGTAACTATCTCTTCATATGACTTTTATTTGTATAGTATCCTCTAATCGAGTACTCATTAGTATTAAGATAATTTCTAGGTCATGGTTACTGAATATCACTACTTTTTAATTTTCCTTAGTTAGAGGTATTCTTAAGGAGTACGAGAAGGTGTGTGTTATGTCTAGGTTTATTGGCTTAGTGACCGATTATGGGTATAGTCATTATACTGGTATTCTTAGAGCAGTTATTAAGGGCTTATCTCTAAATACTGATATTATAGATATAGAGCATGAAGTACCAAGTTTTAATCCTATGGCTGGTGCCTATGTTATCCTAGTCTCTTATAGATGGCTTCCGAGAAGCTCGATTATTGTAGGCATTATTGATCCAGGTGTTGGATCTATTAGGAGGGCTCTAGCAGTAGAGGCTGGAGACTACTACTTTGTAGGACCAGATAACGGGGTACTTTACCCGGCAATTAGGAGTGAGGGGTTTAAGAGGGGGGTTAGCCTAGATTTTAATAGAGTCTCTAAGCTAGCCTCTAATATGTTTAAGGGTAAGATTAGGGAGTGGAAGTTAAGCTATACATTCCATGGTAGAGATTTATTTGGGCCGGCTGCAGCACTAATAGCACTAGGCTATGATATAGGCGATTTAGGTGATGAGATTAGAGAAGATGAGATTGTAAGGTTAGACTTAGAGAAGGTAAGTTTATCTAATGGCTTCTATAATGTTAACGTTATGTACATCGATAAGTTTGGGAATATAGTCTTAACTATTAGACCAGATAATATAGGGCTCTATGAGAATGAAGCATATAAGCTAGTGGTTAAAGGCGTAGAGTATGTGGTTAAAGTTGGTAGAACATTCTCAGATGTATGCGTAGGAGATCTAGTAATATATGAGAATAGCTTTGGATTTGTTGAAATAGCAGTTAATCAAGGTAATGCATTTAAGAAGTTAAACTTGAGTATAGGAGACTTAGTTAGGCTAGCTCCACTAAAGTATTCTAAATCAAGTTAGTCTACTCTTCTACAATTATCTTTAAACCTTTGAATATATCCTTAAACCTATTGTATGCTTCACACTCTAATATTACATCCCTATTCTCCCTAATAACTACTAAGCCTTCTAGAGGGTTAATTGGTGGTTCTGGTAGGTTCTGTGGTTTAATTTTACCAACATATATAAACTTAACTGACCCCTCCTCCCTAGTTATCCTCCACCAGTATCTCCCATAGTATTCATATATTCTCCTAGCTCCACCTACAGTTTTATACACTTTATGTACTGGTTTAAGGTAGTAGTTTGTAGACTTAATCCTCCAATTATAATCGTATATTGCTCTCTTAAGATCAGCTAGTAACTTATCTAGAACTAGAGCCCCACTAATAACCCTTACTCTACACCCTCTAATAGGCTCAATCGGCTCTTCCATCTCATAGCCCTTCCGAGGCTCGGCTCGTCGCAGGCTATATCATCGCCTATTATTAATATTTAGACCTCTAGGGTTAAAGCTTCTTCTCAAGAAATAGCCTCATTCTATCCTTAGAGCTTTCACTTAGAGCTAGTATTATTAAGGTATTTAGTGCCTCACTTAACAGTCGCCTATACTGCTGGTATAGTAGCTTCTTCATGTATATTAAGGATTCTCTAGTAGTGTTTTGAGCTAATATTTTAACTCTCTCAACCGCTACCTCTAATAAGTTCTCACTATCTACAACCTCATCTACCAGGCCTAATCTTAGTGCATCACTAGCAATTAACCTCTCACATGTTAATGAAAGCTTCCTAGCAAACCTAAGTCCAATAGTAGAGACTCCTACTGTTAATAGGATTGGCGCTATTAACCCTATCCTAGCCTCAGGGAAGGAGAACCATGAATCCTTAGATGCTATAACATAATCTGTAAAGAATAAAATCTCAGCACCACCACCTACAGCTAAGCCGTTAACTGCAGCAACAACAGGTTTCTGGCATAATGCCAACTCTTCTATAGTGGACTCTATTAACCCAAAAAACTCTAAAGCATCACTTAAGTCTCTAAGAGAGTACATTTCACTAATATCATCACCAGAACTAAAAGCTCTCCCAGATCCCGTCAAAATAATACCTAGAACATTACTCCCACAATACCCACTAAGCTTACTCTTAAGCTCACTCCACATAACCCTATTTAATGCATTAAGCTTCTCCGGTCTATTAAGAGTAAGAATAGCAATATTATCGCGGAGCTCAACAGATACACCAGCCAATATAAACACCTAATATTATAGTTAAACCAAGACTTAATTAAGATACCCAGCTCTAAGGTGCTAGTGAGACCGGGACTAGTCACTTCTATGCTTTTAAGGACGGCCTTAGATTACTTGATAATAGGTAGATTAATGTGAGCTTAGAGGAGTTATTTGATAAACTTGAGCCTAAAAGCCCTGGTCAGGAAGAGCTTAAGAGGACACTATTATCTGATAAAGACTTAGTCGGGATCTTCGGACCTACAGGTACTGGTAAAAGCTTATTTGCAATAGCTTATGGGCTATCAGCAGTTTATAGAGGTAAGTATAAGAGGTTGGTATTATCAAGACCAATAATAGATGTTGTTACTGGGAGAGAGATAACACTATTCAGCGAGCCTGAGACATACATAAAGTATGCCTCAGAGTATCTTAGAGATATATTAACAGGATTTGCAGATATAAAGAGCTTAGATGAGGCCATAGCCTCTGGGAAGCTAATCCTAGCAGACCCACACTTCCTTAGAGGTAGGACTTTCGATGACTCAGTAATAGTACTAGATGATGCTCAGAGCGTCCCATCAGAGACTATAGTAGAGATTATTACTAGGATGGGTAAGAATAGTAGGCTTATAATAGCCGGAGACCCGATATTCCAGAGAACAGTTGAGACTAGTAGAGATGGGGCAACACTAGCTAGAGAAATACTTCTAGGAGAAGAGACTGCAATAGTAGTAGACTTAGGTATTAAAGATATTGTAAGACCTGGAGCTAGGAGAGGATTAAAATTACTACTAGAGCTACTAATGAGAAAGAGAGAGCTTGATGATGTAGAGAAGAAGGTGAGAGAATTAGCTAGAGTATATGCAGCTGATGCAGACATAGTAACTACTATTAACCTAGTAGAGTTTAAGAAGAAGTGGGGGATAACTAGTGAGCATACACCAGATATCCTAATAATAGTGAAGGAAGGCCACTTAGGGAGAATTATTGGAGTTGGCGGAGAGAGAATACAGAGTATTGAGAAAGAAGCTGGCTTAAAGCTTAGAGCAATACAGTTAACACTAGATCTTAAAGAAATAGTTAGAGCAATACACCCAGTATCATGGATACATAAGCATATAACAGACTTCGACTTCGCCGGCAACATGCTTAAACTAGTTATAACTAAAGGTAATATGGGGGCAATGCTAGGCCAGAAAGGCTCATACATTAGATTCCTAGATGATATTATAAGGAGACTAATCGGGGTAGGTATTTACGTAGTAGAATCTGGAGAAGAAGTTAAGGGAGAGAAAAGGAAAAGGAAACGCTAATCTTCTTCCTCATATATCTCAACTAAAACCCTAGCCTTAACCTTATCTGATGTGAATGGAGGCGGAGTAGATCCTAGATCAATAGCAAATATAATAGTATTACCTAAATCATCAGTAAACCTAGTCTCAGCAACATAAGTAGTCTGAGGCCCCCCAGATTCAAGCATCTTAACCATAGACTCATAAATCCTAGAAATTGCCATCTGAAACGAAATAGGACTACTAAAATCCTCAGGCTTCAACGTTATAGAGACTAAGCCCTTCGCAACCCTACCAATACGAGCAGACCCCTCAAAAATCTTACTATAACTCTTCTCCCTACTCAAAAATAACCCCTCTTATTTTCTATTTCCATTATGGGGATTAGCCGCCTTTTAACTATTATCATCTAAGGTTTAAATATTCAATTAGAGAGACACATTAAACAAATACAACACTAA
>JAUQQR010000003.1 GCA_030549835.1 Thermoproteota archaeon | reverse complement strand
GTTCAATACCTATCTTGATTCTAATAGTAGCTAAAACAGCATAAAAACTTTTATAGAGAAAACATTCTTTAGGTGTAATGTTAGTGGAAGAACAATGCTAATAGAAGCGTTTAAGAGTAGAGCTAAGAGTATTGCTGAGATAACAGTAGGGTTAAGTATAGCGTATGTGATGTATGCTGTAAACATAATAGTTATAGCACTCCTACATCCTATAATTGCTGGTAGAAAAGAGGTCATTGCCGTAATACCTGTCATGAATGATCTTAGAGGTGACATAATGGGATCCTCTGGTTCTAGAATGAATACAGCCCTACATCTAGGTGAAGTTAGAGCTAAAACCCTAGACTTAACAGTGCTAGAATCTAAAATAGTTATAGTTACAACTTTACTAACTACACTCACAATGGTCTTCGTAATATATGCTTACTCTATCATCACTGGAGATAGCTTTGATATTAAGCTTTTACAATTAATTGGATTCACTGCATCAATAATAGCTACATTAATACTCTTACCCTATACTGCAGCTATAGCTGCAATAACATATAGTAGAGGCTGGAACCCGGGTAATATACTACCTACTCTTACAACTGTTGGTGGAGATTTCATATCATTCCCTATCATAGTATTATCTTTCATTATAATATCTGCTATTCCAAGTAGATTATCGCCACTACTATTTCTAGCCACTATCTCTATTAGTGTAGCTGTTAGTGTAGCCATCTTGTTGCTTAGCGCAAAAGCTAGAAGAGTTATAAGCGAGAGAATCATAGTTATAGCGTTAATACTAGTCTTAGAGCCTCTAGCCGGTATACTATTAGCTCAATATGAGGATATTTTGAGCGAGCTAGGGTTATTTCAAGTCTCTATAAGCTTTATTGGGGTAGTCGGTGCCTTATCATCAATTATAGCATTAAGGTTGAGTGTTCACCTCCACATTTACGGCTATAGAGGCATTATGATAGAGTTTCTAAAATCTCTTGCTGACGTACTAATCTCCTCTATCCCTGCTATAATACTTATATCTAGTGTAGGCTTCATGACAACAGTCTTCTTTCATAGCGTTCTAAGTATGGGCTTCGCTAAGACCATTACGGTTATAGCTATTAGTATGGTTATAGCAGTAGTAGCCGGCTCTATAGTAGCCTTCTCAATCGCTATGTTATCATTTAAATTAGGGCTAGACCCAGATAATGTTGCTGTGCCCGCAGTAACTACTGTTATGGATGTTGTAGGCATAATAACTTTAAGTCTAGTAGCAGTAGCTACAGTTTAGGCTTAGATAAGCTATATGCATAGTGTTTAAAGGCTTATAAAAGGAGTAAGTATTATGGTGCTTCTATTGTATAAATCTAGGGGAGTAATACCTCTCATATTGATAGTATACATTATAACCGCTATACTACTAGCTATACTAACTTATCCTGAACCCTCCTATAATGGGCTGTTATTGAGGGACGACTATAGAGTCATACTATTCTCTGATAGTGTAGTCTCTATGATCAAAGATAATAGCACTATTGTGATACTTAAAGATGCCAGTATACTGCTAGATGAAGTAGGTAAACCCTGCTACAGCGGGGGATCGGAGCTATATATTGTTACAGAGGATAAGCTAATACTAGTATCTCATGTAGATGGTGTTGATTTACGAAGCCTAATCTTACCATTCAAGCTTAATAATTATGGCTTATGGTGCTCAGATAACACTCTAGTAGTCTCTGGATTCTCTAAAGGCATTCTAAGAGTTTTAAGAGTAGACACTAGTAACCTTAAGGCCACTATTTGGAGTATTAATACTAGCATGGTAGGAGAAACATATACCCTAGTCCATAATAATGTGATATATGTTGCAGTAAGCAGCCTGATAGTCGAGATTACAGATCTAAATATCAAAGTCTACAAGCTAGTTGAGAATATGGATATTAAAGGCTTAACTTTAGATAGAGACTCACTTATAGCCTATGGATCGAGAGATTCAGGTAGTTTCATATATAGGTTTGATGAGAGAGAGGTAATAGTAATAGAAGTCCCAGGTAGAATATCACACGCTGACGTAGTGCTATGTGAAGACTACTGGTGTAGAGCTCTCATAAGACCTGAGGGTGACTGGCCATTCATAATAGAGTTTAAATTATGGAGTTATATTTCAGACGCTAAGTTTATAGGTTTAAAGCCTTTTGTATTCTACAGCGCTGGAGCCTCTAACAGTATATGGTTCTCTGGTAAACTAGTAGATGAGGGTACCATAGTATTATCTATTAAATCTACTAGGAAAGCTATCATAGGGGAGAGTAGTTTAAAAGCATTCTTCCTAACTGAAGAAGTTAAACCAATCCCTAGAATTAATAAATTTAAAATTCCCCCAGAAATCGAGGTAGTTAAATCGAGCGTAGATCAAGTCAAATTAATAGAGGAATCTATAAGCTTTAGTACAATAAGTATTCCAATAGTAAAGATTAAGGCTATAGAGAGTAGGATGGAGAAGATATTCACGGTTATAGTAATTTCAGCACCAATAATAGCATATATAGCTAGAAAGATACTAAACATTACCACAAACACACTCTAACTCAGCATCTATATTTTAAGCTTTAGTAAGAGGTTATCAGCCTTAATTACGATACCGTTTCCCGTCCTAGGGTTTTGTAGATTTTCCTATGGTGGGAGATGCTCCAATTCAATAATTTACCGCGTCTGCAGACTACTCCACATTAAATTCACTGACTTTTTCAAGCCTAACAGTATGGGGCATAAATTTATGATTGAGAGCTTATCCACTAAGATGCTCTAGGCTCTCACAGGCAATTACACCTAGAAACTGCTATTCATTCTTTATAAGCTATGGTAACATATTACTCATAGTAACGTCCCAGGCTCTCTTCTCATCTTAACCCTTGAGAAGTGAGATTAATGTGTATACTGTTTTAATACATGGCCATTTAGCGAATCATTCATAATAAGTATTAGCTGCTAAAAATCATGCCATCATCCTAAACATAGTTAACGCCTAGCCGAATATATCTTCTCCCAAATTCTAAGATTACGGTTAGTAGAAACATCCCTAGAGAAACTACTAGTACATTATTTAAGGATAGTCTACTATACCCCTCTATAGTATAGTCTACTCTATACTTAATTTCCCTCTCACTATTAACTGATACTACCAGTATATGCGTCTCTCCGCTCTTAATGATTTCTTCTACTATTGCACTCTCTCCTTTAATCTGCTCTATTGGGATAACATTTCCTAGTATTGATAATGCTTGGATAAGCATAGGACTTGAGCCTACTATGATAGTTGCGTAGGCTACCCCAGCCCTAAGATCTATTATAGACCTTACAGCTGTTACATTAAAGTTTAGCGATCTAAGTTGTCGAGATATTATGTATATATCTCCAGTTACCCTAACATAGTATATACTATCTGCCCCCTCTACACTTATTTTAGCTCTACCCTCACTTGTTATAGGAGCTATAGTTATTAGGGTAGCTATTCTAGGACTCATTGCTACAATATTCTCATAGGAACTGTTAAGCTTAGCTCCGTAAAGCTCAGCTACAATACTAGAGATTAATAACGCTATTGACATAATTATT
This sequence comes from Thermoproteota archaeon, assembly GCA_030549835.1. Classification (GTDB taxonomy): domain Archaea; phylum Thermoproteota; class Thermoprotei_A; order Sulfolobales; family Acidilobaceae; genus DSZV01. The sequence continues at coordinate 58,045 of JAUQQR010000003.1, read as the reverse complement.
AATAGCCTAGAGGCTAACGTTAACCTCCTAAACACCCTACTCATAGAACCTCAAACCTCCTAGAGAAGTATATGGTAGTAGTAAGTATTAGTATTAAAGAAATTATAGGTACTAATAGCATCTGATCTATATCCATATCTTGTCCTAGATAGCTATAATACACAATACCAGGTAGGTACATGGATTCACCAATTCTCCTAATAGTATCGCTTCCAATGGATCCTCCAATACTTACTAAGATTACGTATAATGCTGTATATGTGAAGTATAAAGCTACACTTATAAGCCCACTAGTGGTCTGGCTCTTAGATCGTAGTGCTATGAGTAGGAATAGGAGGCCATACAGCATAGCCTGATATGTGTAAGCTAGGTATAATCCTAGAACTTCATCTATACCCTTAACCATAACATTACTTAATAGTATTGAAACTATTAGTAGCGGGGAAGCTAGTATTAGGAGTGATGGTATTAAGACTCTACTTAATATTAATATCAGGATCAGGGATATTTTAGGTATAGGGTAAGATATGTAAACATTAATAATACCACTTTGAATTAGCCACGTAACTCCTGAGGCTCCACGAATGGCTAGGAAGAGGACTGTAGCGAATAGTGTAGGTTCTAAGGCTGTACTAGTTGCTATAACAGGGTTTGTAATAGGCTGAATTGTTACAATAATAGCGCCTAGCATAGCTACTAGTAGAATCATAATATCTAAGGCTGGGGGTTTTAGGACATCACTTACATCTATGTATAAGATATGATAGTATGTTCTTAAAGATATTGCTAGTCACCTCTAATAATCTCCTCTAAACCAGCACCTGTAAAGTCTAAGCTAAAAAGCCTAATGCCTTCATTAGATAGCATAGATAATACTGATAAGAGACGCTCCTGATCCTCAGGACTCTTAAACCTAACTATAATATTTAAACCTTTAAGTTCAACATTATAACCCTCATTCTCAAGCCTCTTAGCTAATCTAATAGGATCATTAGACCTAATCCTAGCTACTAGAGTCTTCAGTATAACATCACTGACATCACCATCCATTACGACTCTGCCTCTATTTAAGACTACAACTCTCTTAGCTATCCTAGATATCTCTGGTATAACATGACTAGATATGATGAATGTTATACCTTCATCTTTATTTAATATATCTATGAGATCTAGGATTTTAACTCTCTCTATTGGATCTAGGTTACTAGTAATCTCATCAGCTATGATAAGGGTAGGTCTTGATAGTAGAGCGTGAGCTATAGCTGCTCTCTGCTTTAACCCAGCACTGAGCTCGCTAAAGGTTTTATTTATGTGCTCCTCTAACCCAGTATATCTTATAGCACTCCTAATATCCTCAATAGTAGACCCGTATATCCTTGATGCATGGTATAGTAAGTCTCTTATGGTTAGAGAATCTGGTAGCACAGGCCTCTCAAAGATAACACCTACACCAAGTCTAGCTCTAGAATCATAGTAGGGATCATAACCGTTAAGTAAGACTTCTCCAGAATCTCTACGCATAATGCCTAAAATAATTTTTAACAATGTACTCTTTCCCGCCCCATTAGGTCCAGCTAAGCCAACTATTTCCCCTCTCCTTACCCTAAGATTCACATTGTCTAATGCCCTTAAAGACCCAAAGTTTTTAGATATATTTTTAGCTTCAATTATTAAGCTCAATTATACTACGCCTACCTAGAAGATAAATATATAACCTTAAATATTTAGCATATAATACTGATTGTTCCTGTTATCCTACCATTCTCTTAAGCTCTCTATATGTTCTTTCAAATCTCTCTACATCTTCACTTGTTAAACTTGGTCTAACCTTCTCTAATGCTTTAAGGAAATACTTCATTTCTACTGGGCCTGGCTCAAGCTTATCTCTCAACTTTAACATAACAGCTTCTCTAACAATAGCTTCTATATCTGCACCTGTATATCCTTCTGTTAGCTCAGCTAGTTTATCTATATCTACATCACTCGCTACTGGCACTCTTCTAAGGTGAACCCTGAATATCTCTTTTCTAGCATTTCTATCTGGTGGTGGTACGTAGATTATTCTATCGAATCTCCCAGGTCTTAGAAGTGCTGGGTCTAAGAGCTCAGCTCTATTAGATGCTCCGATTACTACAACATTCTTTAGAGGCTGTATTCCATCCATTTCTGTAAGCATCTGATTCACTATCCTATCAGTTACACCTGAGGAGTCAAACCTGTAGCCTCTAGCTGGGACTATAGAGTCTATCTCATCAAAGAATACTATTGCTGGAGCAACTTGCCTAGCTCTCTCGAAGATTTTCCTAATAGCTTTTTCACTTTCTCCAACCCACTTACTTAGAATCTCTGGTCCTCTAACTGCTATAAAGTTTGCTCCACTCTCAGTAGCTACAGCTTTAGCTAGTAGAGTCTTACCAGTCCCTGGAGGACCATAGAGTAGAATACCCCTAGGAGGCCTTATACCCATTTTCTCAAAGAGACCTGGATATTTTAATGGCCACTCTACAGCCTCTCTCAACTCATGCTTTACATCTTCAAGACCACCAATATCACTCCATCTAACCTCTGGGACTTCAACATAAATTTCTCTCATAAGTGACGGTCTAATGAACTTCATAGCCTCCATAAAGTCCGCTAATGTAACTTTCAGGTTCCTAAGTATATCTACTGGGATCTCTTCAGCTTTAGATAAGTCCACGACTCCAGATTTAATGAATCTTCTTAGAGCAGCCATAGCGGCTTCTTTAGCTAATGCAGCTATATCTGCACCAGTATATCCATGAGTTATCTCAGCTATCTTATCTATATCAACATCCTCTGCTAAGGGCATATATCTAGTGTGTACTCTTAGTATCTCAGCTCTAGCATTCTTATCTGGAGGTCTAATCTCTATTTCCCTATCAAACCTCCCGGGCCTCCTAAGTGCTGGGTCTAAGGCTTCAGGTCTATTAGTTGCTCCTATGACTATGACCTTTCCTCTTTCCTTAAGCCCATCCATTAATGTTAAGAGTTGAGCTACTACTCTCTTCTCAACTTCACCTACAACTTCTTCTCTTTTAGGCGCTATAGCGTCAATCTCATCAATGAATATGATAGCCGGAGCGTTCTCTTCCGCCTCCTTAAATACCTGTCTTAACCTCTCCTCACTTTCACCATAGAATTTACTCATAATCTCTGGGCCATTTATAGTAATGAAGTATGCTCCAATCTCGTTAGCTAAAGCCTTAGCTAATAGCGTCTTTCCCGTCCCTGGAGGCCCATATAATAGTATTCCTTTAGGAGGCTCTATCCCTAAGTGTTTAAAGAGCTCGGGATGCCTCATAGGCAACTCGACTATTTCTCTAATCCTCTCTTTAGCATCTTCTAAGTCACCAATATCCTCCCATGTTACTCGAGGAACTCCTCTAGGAGTAACTCTCTCTAAAGTAACTGGAGACTCCTTAATAGTAATCTCTGTATCCTGAGATACATATACAACTTGTGAGGGCTGAGTTGAGACTACAACTAGGTTAATATAGCCATAGAGCGTTGGAATAACTATAAGCTCGCCACGGCTAACGGGCTTATTAATTAACTCTTCTTTAATATAACCTATTAGATCTTTAGATACCTTAATAGGATGTTCTACGGGAGCTAGAGTCACCCTAGTTGCAGGCTCTATCCTATCAACCCTACTAACCTTAACAACATCTCCAATCTTAATACCTAAAGCTTCTCTTAGATAACCATCAATCCTAATAATATTCTTATCTATATCTTCTCCTTTTAAGGGCCAGACACGGACAACAGCAACCCTACCATTGGCTTCAACTTGGATGAAATCACCACTTCTAACACCTAACTTTGACATAGCTGTAAAGCTAACTCTAGCAATCTTCCTCCCAGCATCTGTAGGGTGTGCCTCTGCTACTTTAAGCTCTAATATACTCATACTCTAATCCTATAATCTATAACTTTAAGTCACAGTTTATAATCCTATAGATGCTAGGATATTTAAGGTTCATTATAAGTCAATATATGATATTACCATGTTACGCTTATCTACTCTAGATCTAATTTCGTGAAGTGCTTGTGCTGCTAGTTTTAAGGCTTCTCGAGCTGTTCTAGCTATGCCAAGCCCAGCTTTTAAATTTGATTCTCTAATAAGTAAAGTAGCTGAGCTTAAATACTCTTCTACTGGTAGTACTACTAGTATATTATCTCCTCCTAAATACTGTATTACGCCCCCCCTAGGCTCTATTAAATCTGCTAGTCTACTTATAAGATTTAGCATTGTATGATAAGTCTTTACTACTCCCTCGCTTAGCGTATTTAATGTTATATTATTAACATCTAGGTGAGCTATTACTACTATTTCGTCATCACCACATACCTCATATGCTAGGCCATCCCCTCTTATTTTTCTAAGTATTTCTAATGCTCTCCTCTCTGCTCCTAGAGGGGTTTTATCACATGAGCTAGCTATCCTAACCTCTACTTTTGAGTTTTGAGATGCTATCTCTAGTATTTCTCGGTGATCATCTACGTTAATATTAGAAGCTAGTATTAGCATATAGTCATATCTAACTGGTAACACAAAGCCTCCAAGCCTTGAGGCTACCTCCTGTAAGCTCTTATATAGGGTTGCCTGTGTTTCTTGTATAAACCACTCTCTATCACTCCCTAGACTCTCAGTCCACTCTCTATAGCCTACGAGCTCTATGACGGTTATCCTTGTAGCGTATTTTAGTCTCAACTCTAATTTACACCTTTTACTCTACGTAATCTTATTCCCCCTACTCTATAATAATAGTTTTACCCTCATACTTAGTCTTCTCTATTAAACTCTTCCTCTTAACTAGTTTAACTGCAGCTTCAACAGCTCTCCTAGCATATTCTTCAGCTCTCTCTAAGGCTTGTATCCTAGAGGCTCCAGGACCTATAACACCTAGAGTTACAGGCTTACCATACTGGACTCCAAGATCCAATAGCTTCCTTGCAGCCTGATGAGCTACAACCTCGTCATGCCTAGTCTCACCCTGAATCACTGCACCCAAAACTACTACAGCATCAACATAGTCAAGCTTAATAACCTCAAGAACGCCGTAGGGCGAATCAAAAGTACCAGGTACTCTATAGATTACAGTAACCTCAGCTCCAATAAACTTAGCATGATCTAAAGCTTTCTCAAGCATAATCCTAGTAATATCATAGTTAAATTCAGACACGACTATGGCAAGCCTAGCACTAGACATTAAGATCCCTCACATAACGATAATATCTAACCCTTAAAAGCTAATATAAGTATATACAGAAAGTACCACTAGACATTATGCATAGGTGAATTCAATACACTACTATGTTATAAGAAACTTTCCACTAGAATGCCTATAGCCCTAATTATTAAGGTAATACAAGACTTTAGAGAATATTACTACTACTTTTACCCTAGTTGAATCATTATATGTTAATAGCCTAGGATTAGTAAACTTTAAGTAGGGATATAGTTGTCTAAGACCGAAGATAAGGTTATAATTAAGATTGAGCTTAGTAGAGGTGAGTATGAGGCTTTAAAAGCTATAAGTAGGAGAGAGGGGTATAATCTAGTCTCAGAATATGTGAAAAGTGTGGTTAAGAAAGCTTTAGGAGAACGTGGAGAGAAAGTCGAGGGTTTAAGTGTTAAAGAGCTCTCAGAAGCTATAGGTAAGAGAATTGAGAGAATAGTATCTGATCTCATGAACCCATATACAGGTAAAATAGATGATATTTCTAGGAAGATATCAGATATTATAACAATCTTAGAATCTATTAGTCAAGAGAAGGAGAAGACTGCTAAGACAATTGTAAGAGAAGCTAAGAAGCCTATAACGGCTATTGAGAGACTTAAAAGTCAAGGTGTAGTTTTTAGTGAAGATGTTCAGTGGATGAAGTCCCCTGAGAAGTTCTTTGAGAAGCTTAAGAAAGAAGGGGCTATAGTATTAGAGTATGGCGGTGAGAGAATAGCTATAGACCCTGATTTATGGGAGAGTTTTAGAGAAGAAGTTCAAAGTATTAGTATTAGGGATGTTGATGAAGCCTCAACACTAATAGAGTCATTTCTAGGAGAGAGTGCTGGTAAGCTATTTAGGAAGCTAGCTAAGATAGGCTTACTATTATATGACGAGGATAATGGTGTGTGGGTTTTAAGAGTTCAAGATATAGGTCCTACATCTGGGTAGCCTTGCCTAACCCCCATACCAGCTTTTGGAGTTAATGCTTGCATTCCGCCTCTAATAAGTGCTACTAGGTTGCCTGCATGTGCTCTAGCTCTATCTATGGCTATTCTCTTCAGGTCTTCAGGTTTCTCAGCTTCATCTTCATGTACTGTTACATCTATTAGTACTTTGCCAGTCATTATGCCGAGCATTATTAAGCCTATGCTTGATGCTAAGTAGCTATACTTATCTATGATGTGTGATCCGACCCAGCCAAATGTTATTATAGCGTCGCAACCATAGTCTATTAATCTCTTAGCGGCTGCCGGTATATCCTTTATACCTGGCACTGTGTGCCTCACAATCCTATAGCCTGGTAATTCTCTCTCTAATACTTCAATAGCAACTTTAGCCATATCAACTCTAGCGAAAGTTGTATCAACTACTCCAACACACTTCACTACTCATACACCACTTAATAATATCACTCCCAAGAACTAGGGGGATACTTCTACTTAAGGCTATAGTCTTAGCCTCCTCTAAACTCATAGATTTACCCCTAGAGAGCATTTCAGCTAATACTAGACTCGGTCTTAGTCCTGCAATCTTAAATAATGCTATACTAATCTCAGTATGACCTCTCCTAACTCTTAAGTCTCTAGCTGCAAGTATTGGAACGTGTCCTGGAGCCTGAAACTCTGAGTAGAATATACTCTTAGCCTCCTCAATCCTACCTTCATGTATTAGCTTAACTATATCATCAAGTCTACGAATAGTTAGGCTTCGATCCTCATCACTAATTCCAGTCCTGACATTAATATGGTTAACCCATATGGTGAAGGCAGGCCTATCCCCATACCTTAACCTCTTACTCGCTAAGAGAGCCAGCTTACCGTAGTTCATTAGGATCTCGTCACCCCAGGGGAGTCCTAGAATACTAGTAACTCTAGACTCTGTAACATAGCATATTAGACCTCCAGCTTCAACTCTTAAAGTATAAATTACATCTGGGTCTGCAGCCCATGCAGGGTATACTAGGTCAACTTCTGCCTCTCTATTGTCATCATCATAGATCATTACTGGGTATCCTAGTCTAATAGCTCTAACTACCTTCTCTAAAAACTCCAAATTCTAGCACCATCACGAATAGAAGTATAGTAAGTAAACCTATTAATTTAAGGTAATTAATACTAGATATAATTTCTGAGATTATAAAATAATTTCTACTCGTAGATTCTATTATTAGAGGGGTTATTAAGGTTAAATTACTAGGTTGAGTTAATATTACACTTCTAGTGGTAGTATTCTCTTGGCCTAACCCCATATAGACTCCATATATGACTATGGCTTCATAGTCTAAACTCTTAGAATATGCCCTTACTGAAACCCAGCTGTTAGGACTGGCCTTGATAGAATCGTGGGGTATAACTGGCTTGATAGTAACAGTATATCCAGGTCCCCTATCTCTACAGTATACACCTATTATTGGTATAGGTATCTCACTCATACCCCTATAAATTGTAGGGATAGAAGTAATATTACAGTGAGGTACTCTTAACTCTACACTAATACTTAAGCCTCCATCTAGTTCTCGATCCCAGCTACTTATTGAGACATTACCTCTACTTAGTAGGATTAGAATTATGTCTAGGTTATTACTATAACTCACTACATGTATACTCACATTGTACATATTAGCTTCTAACCGTACTTTAACTAGGTCTAAACCATTAACTCTCAGAGTATATAACCCGCTATCTAAGAGGTCTAAGGATTGCCTATCTCTGAGCTCATATGATGTACTAGCAAGGCTTAATGTTATAGTTAGTAGTAATAGTATTGGTATTAGCACATTACTCACCTAAATATGGACATGAATATTAACCCTAACATTAATGTTACTGTAGATTCTATTATAGCAGCTACAAATATCATTATGAGAGATGTGACTATAACCCTAGGCAGTATAGATATGAATAGTTTAAGCCCACCAATAAAGAATGCTATAAATACTGATGAGACTAAGGCTAAAGCTGGGACCTCAATTATACCGTGAGGTGCTAGTAATATGAATATTGCTGGATAACTTAAACCCATATTAATATTAGTAAGAGATATAATAAAACCTACTATAGCACCATTAAAAGCTAATACAGCTAATGGAACCAAAACTGTTATAGATAATAATCCTACAACAATTACTACAATAGAATTATTAACTAAGATAAGAGATAGTATTAGGAATGGATTAATACTAGGTTCAGGAAGCCTACTCTCAATAAAACTAGAGATAAAATCCTCAATAGAACCTTTAAAGAGAGGGTACACAGCTGAAGCAATAACAGCGAAAAGCCCAAATATGAGAGTAAGCAATACCCAAGCATATATAAGCCTATAATCTAACATAAACACTAATAACCTACTCAAACCACCAGACCCACAGTAATAACTATAGAGTTAACCTTAATAAATCAGTGGTTGCCCGTTTTGAATATATTCAACACGGGCCTTTCCCTCAGCACCCGCTCACCTACCGCGGAGTCATTGGGGGGGTACATTAGCGGACACCGCCGAGCCCGCCTTGAGGAATAGGAATATACTTTAGTTCCTAATAGCTACCCAGCTATCATTGAGGCGGAGAATAGGTTTAGGCAGGCTGCATAGTGTGGGTTTCGCTCAAACCCGTACATCTTACACTTGAACTTGTCATACATATAGTAACTAAAACAGTTTAAAACTTTTACAAAGAAATCAGTCTATACTAACGATAATGACACAATCCCTACTAACCCCCTTAATCTTCTCTAAAATCTCAGGCCTAACTCTCAGCACTTTACGCTCATAGCATAACCTTATACAATCATTAATATCTCCACAATCCTCAGCATCAATAACCTCAATATCTTCTCTCAAAACCTCCTTAACACTAAACAATATCTACCCCTTTGAATTAAAAATTAGACCTAAAAGTTATAGATTAAGGTGTGTCAAAAACCTATAAGTACACGTAATTAGTAAAGCCTATAGGGAAACTATTCAAATAATGGTATTAGTAGGATTTATTAACAATATATGAGCCATTTGACCATAGACTATCAGAACCCCAAATATTCCATGCAATGTTATTACTGCTGAATTAGATAGAATTTGAGAGAGTGTGAAGTGGTTTTAGTGGTCAAGTTTGGGACTGTCAGGTTATTGGGGTTAATAGGTTCTGTTTTTATGGTTGCAAGTATTGTTTTGCCTCTCCTCGCAATTATAGGTTTAATATTAATAGTCTATTCTCTCTATAATCTATCTAAAATTTATGGAGACAAGTCCATATCTAAAAATGCTAATTTATTCGTTATATTTGCTCTTATAGGTATTGCTACATTATTCATTGGTATTGGTTCTATACACATAATTTTCTCTAATAGTTCCGACACTATGAATCCGGCTGGTGCACTCCTCGGCGCTGTTTTTGCTGTTATTATAATGATCGCTTTAATTATCATAGAGATTATATCTGGTATAGCTGTCACTATAGGATTATACTTCCTATATAAGTCTCTAAGTAGATTATCTGAGGTTTCAAGTGAAGGATTATTCAAGACCTCAGGGTTAACATTACTAGGCGGGTATGTAATATTTATTATAGGCTTGCTAGCATCCATAATATTAAGCGGATATCTTATAAGTCCCTATATTTTGGTAGGAGACATAGTAATACTATGGGGATTTATTCTACTAGCTATAGCATTTCATAGAATAAAACCACCTCAAATGGAAATATTAAGAGCTATTATGAATAGCATAGGTATAAACTTAGGGAGAATTTTGGTATGAAAATTAAATGAAAGTAAAAATGATAATATAGCTCACCGGATGTTAGAGATCTAGAGAATAGCGAGAGGTTGTTTTCTCTTGATGTTTTGAGGAAATGCTTATAGGCATTATAAGTGTCTATATTCTAGAAGAAGCCTGGGAAGCAGTAATCCAAGCTTCCCAGAGGATAAGCCTAAATGGGAGCCCTGTGCAGTTGGATTTAAAAACTATTCATGAATTCATATGGATAAACATATCTATGTGAGCTAGATGGAAGTTCCTAGATATGAAATATCTGGAGACAAATTGAATATCTATAAAGCCTTTATTAAAAATCATGGAGGAAACGGAGGAATAGAAGGGTAAACTTTAAAGCAGTAGATCTGATAATCCTTAGAGGGAATAGAAAGCTAGAGTAAGTAGAGATAAATAGCTGTGATCATGCTGGGGTGGCTTTTTGGGCATGGTTAAAGGTAAGGTTGATGTTAAGAAGAGAATTAACGTGCTTATGGATGTATGGAATAATATTATAGAGTATTGGGAGGAGTCTGGGGGATCATTATCTAGATCTGACGTTACTAGGATTCTTATGGATGCCTATAATAGAGAATCTATTAAGCCATTAAAGGGGGCCGCTAATCCAGCTGACTTATATGATAAGGAGCTTGCTAGCCTATATGTTGTTGGTAGGTACGGTATGGGTTTGGAAGAGCAGTATCCAGATATTTTTGATAAAATTTTTAGAGAAGAGATTAAATATGAGAATGTAATTAATATAATGAGTAAAGAGCCTCTAGAAATAGCTAGAGAGAAGATTAAGGTTATATTAGGAGATGTAGACGATAATACTCTATCTAGAATACTTAGATTAAAGTTAACAGAGGTATTCTTTAATTTTTCTAGTAAAGATGAGCTTATAAATCTTATAAAAACAGCTTTAAAAATATATCCTGAGAAGTCTAAAACAATAAAAAACTATATTAAATTCTATATAGCATTTAAAATTGCAGAAGCTATTAGTAATGGCGAAGTGAGGGATAGAATAAGTAAAGAGGCTTTAAAACACGCGCTTGCCTTAGAGTTTAAACTAGAGAAGAAGGGGCTCCCAGATGACTCCTATATTAGAATGATAGCTAGAGAAGTATTTAATATACCAGAGAAGATACTAAATAATATATTAACCGCTAGAAGTTTAAAGCATAAGAAATTCTAGATTAAATTTCTACACTATTAAATTATTTAAAATTTAATTATTAAAATTTAACTATTTCTATACCGATCATAAGATTCTTTTATATAACGTATGATATATATGCTCTGTTTGTTAGTATAGAATAGTAGAGATTAGTGTAAAATATGGGTGAGGGAAAATGTATAGGCACCAGCTTAGAAGTGTTCATAGAGAGGTATTAGAGGTTCTTGTTAAGCTATATGATCAGAGTAGGAGAATGGTTAAGAGTAGAGAGGTTGCAAAGATTCTAGGTAAGGATGAGGGTACTGTTAGGAATATAATTATGTGGCTTAAGAGTATGGGGTATGTAGAGAGTCGTACAGGCCCTGCTGGGGGCTACGTCCCAACACTTAAAGCTTACGAGGCTATTAAGAGTATTGCTCCCCAGCTCATAGAACCAGGTTATGGTATTGTTATAGTATTTAGAGATGGAGAGGATATCAGATTAGCTGCTATATCTATGGAGATAATAGGATTATTCTCTGCAGAGCCTGCTAGAGCTCTAGTAAAGGTTATGGGTGACTTAACGCTTGTTGAGGAAGGTCTTAGGGTTAGGATTGAGAGCTTACCTAGGAGGAAGCTAGTTATAGAAGGGATTATAAAGAGAAGAGACTTAAATGCTAGTGAGCTATTAGTTGAAATGACAAAAATGGCTGTTATACCCGAGGAGCTAGTAGAGAATGTTGGATCTAAGAGGCTAATAACAGTTAAGACAAAAGATAGTTTGAGAGAGGTAGCTAGAACACTATATGTTAATGGTATTAGGGGAGCTCCTGTCATAGATGATGAGGGGAATATTGTAGGTTTTATAACGACAACTGATATAGCTATGGTTGTAGCAAATAATGAAGATGTTAATGCCCCAGTATCTAAGTATATGAGACGTACAGTATTCACTATAAGTAGTAAAGAGAGTATAGCTGAGGCAATGAGGATAATGGACTTCTATGGCGTAGGTAGACTACTAATAATTAACCCGGTTACTAAGAAGCCTACAGGTATAATAACGAGAACAGATATACTAAGACACATAGTAGCGTTCTAATATAATACTAATCGATAATCTAAACAAGGCTCACTTAAGTTTAACATAGTGATAATTATCTTAGATACTCTACTTGCTTTGAATTTCAGTAGCTCTCTTACTAATTATAGCCTGAATATTCTCATATAGCATTCTAAGTATTTTCCTTCTATCCTCCATTAAGACAACATCACTGAAGCTCTTTACTACAATATTATGAGCCATAGGCGATGGATACTTTAGGGGTCCTTTAATTTCAATTTTAATATCTCCTCTCACAATCCGCTCTAGGATGTTAATTGCATTCTTTATATCCATATAGTCTTCTAAGATTTCTCTTAATGTCTCCTTAATTGGCGGTATGTTTGGGTAATCTTCTAGGATTATTTTTAGTAGGTGTTGAGAGCTTAACTGTATTCTCTCAGGGCTTCTCTCGTAACCCTTATATCTTCTAAGTATCATGAAGCTCCTCTCAGCTACATGCCTAAATCTCCTCTTAAATAGTTCAGTATTTAATATGACTTTCTCTAATATACTTCTAATATTATCTGGAGTTATAGACTCTAATAGTTTTAATATCAAGTCCCTACTTGGCTCTACATCTTTGATATATGTTAACATAAACCCGTTATCTGTTACAGATACTTTAACAGGTACTAATAGCATATCTGATAGTTTACTTGCATAAGCTCTAGAGAGTGTATCGTTAACCCTCCTACCGTATAGCGTATGGAATACTATGTTCCACCCTTCATCCCAGAAGTATTCTATTAATATTAAATCATCTCCTGGAATTACCCCAATATAGAGTAATTGTTCTTTAATATAGTCTATTATAAATTTAGCCGCCTCTACTTGAAGCTTATAATTTTCTATTAGCAATCTAAGAGCTTCACCTTCTTCACCCTTAGATATTAACTCACCTATTAGCCTCCTAAATTTGCCAACCTTGAGAGCACTATCAAAGCTTAAGGGTAGCATTTCGCTAAACCAGCTTGGAACTGTAGGTTTGGCTCCATCAGCAGGATCTACTAAAACTTTTAATCCATCAGTTTTAAGAAACTTGTATGTTCTACCGGCTAAGACAAATATATCTCCAGGCTCTAGAATCTCTACAAATTCTTCTTCAAGATTACCAACAAATCTCCCATTAGTAGTTACAACAACCATTTTTGCCTCATCGGGTATAACTCCAGAGTTTAGCTGATATATCATTCTAGCACCTCTTTTTCTACCAAAAACCCCCTCATCTTCATCTAGCCATATTTTAGGGTATACTCCCTCATCTTCTAAACTGTACTTCCCCGCTAGATACCTCAGCACATCTATAAATTCTTCTTTTTTCAAATTCTTGAAGTTAAATGCTCTTCTAATTAACTCGTAAGCCTCATCTATTCTCCACTTTTTCTCAACTGATAATCCAACAATATGTTGTATTAAGACATCTAGTGGTTTCTCCGGTATCCTTACATTATCAATTAATCTATCCATAGCGCTTTTAGCTAGAACAGTACACTCTACTAGATCATCTCTATCAACAACTATAACTCTGCCTTTGCTAACTTGTGCTATGTGGTGTCCTGCTCTTCCTACCCTTTGTAGTAGTCTTGTAGTACTCTTAGGGCTGCCTAGTAGTACTACAATGTCTATATAGCCTACATCTATGCCTAGTTCTAAGCTTGTACTAGATACTACAACCTTAAGCTCTCCTCTCTTAAGTTTATCTTCTATTTCTAATCTTAGATCTCTAGATATACTTGAGTGGTGGGCTTCTATTTTATCCATATCTACTAGGTTATTATTTGTTATTATCTTCTTAAGTTTGAAAACAACTCTTTCAGTAGCACTCCTAGTATTAGTGAATACTAGTGTTGTCCTATGATTCTCTATGAGCTCAGCTAACTTAACATATATAGCTTCATTAACCTTATCAGGTGGGTCTCTTATAATGTCTACATCGGGTACTATAACTCTTATATCTATAGGCTTAACGAATCTAGCATCAACAATCTCTACATGTCTAGGCTTACCATTAACATAGCCGCCTAAAAATTCTGCAACCACTTCTAGAGGAGCTATTGTAGCAGATAAGCCAATTCTCTGCAACCACCTCCCTGCAGTAGAGTAAATAGTATTATCTAGCCTCTCTATACTAAGCATTAGATGAGCTCCTCTCTTACTTGAAGCTAAGTCGTGTATTTCATCTACTATAATCCATCTAGCTCTCGATAGCTTCTCTCTGAACTTTGGAGCTACGAGACTTATAGCTAAGCTTTCAGGAGTAGTTATTAGTATATGTGGAGGCTTCCTTAGCATTTTCTGCTTCTCATAGCTACTAGTATCACTTGTCCTAACAGCAACTCTAATATCGGGAATATTGAATCCCATTTCTTTAGCTACATTACTAATCTCACTTAAAGGCTCTAACAGGTTCTTCTTCATATCATTATTTAGAGCTCTAAGAGGACTAACATAGACTACATACACGTAGTCTTCGAGCCCCCCTTCTTCCTCATATATCCTGAAGATTTCATCAATAACACCTAAGAATGCGGCTAGAGTTTTACCAGTACCTGTAGGTGACGATATTAATACATTCTTACCTTGTTTAACTAGAGGTATAGCTAGCCTCTGAGGCTCGGTGAAACTCCCATATTTCTCCTTAAACCACCTAGCAATATATGGTCTAAGCATAGAGTATATGTTTTCATCTACATTAGCCACTAGCCTTAAATCACCCATCCTAAATTCTATTCTTAAACCTAGGCTTATAGGAGTTTAAACATTTAAACCTAAAATTCTAATCTCCTCACCTAGCCTTGCGTATCCCCATGGCATAGCCTCAGTATTATAATACCCTGATATCTCACCCTTAAAGCTTAAGGCTATAAGCCCTAGTGTTCCGGGACCCCATCTCCTAGTATGCTCTTCAACAATAATTCTTAAAGTATTATCTAACATCCCAAGTGTTGCGTATAGATTAGCTACTCTTAATGATGTCATTGATAATATTATAGTCTCCCCAATTCCAGTAGCAGATACCGCGATATTACTATCAGCATAAAAACCAGCACCTGGTATAGGACTATCACCAACTCTACCAGGAAGCTTTAAAGCAACACCTCCAGTACTAGCACCAGCAGCTAAACACCCACTACTATCAAGAGCTACAGCACCTACAGTATCATAGCCTAGAGTTTTAGCAGATTCAATTCTAGCCTTAACCCAAGGTGATTCTATCTTACCACTCTTTAAATCTCTCCACATAGCCTGAGCTCTAATACTAGGCCCAGGATGCTTCTCTAAACTAAACCTACGAGCAATATCATCAGCCCAAGGACCAGAGATTATGACATGCGGGGTTTTCTCTAAAATTAGCCTAGCTAATCTTATAGGATTTCTTGGATACGAGACTGAGGCTACACCAGCAGCTTTACCATAGCTAGTCATTAACCCCGCATCCATTAAAACATTACCTATATAGTCTAGCGTACTACCAACACCAGCATTAAATAATCCGGAGTCTTCGAGGTATGCTATAGACTCTACAATCATATCAATACAGTTACCAGTACGCGATGCTTCAAGACCCCTAACTATAGACTCCTCAATAGCATCATATACAAGCTTGTAGTCAAAATCCAGCCCCCTCCAAGCCCCTGCACCGCCATGAACAGCTATAACAGGCCTCCCCATTTCTAATCACCATAGACCTAGACTCAATTTAAACCTAAGAATCTAAAACTTGGTAATGGTGTCTCCCCTAATGGTGCTCCCAGGACATGAAGCTAGAGAGTATATTGATAGAGTAGATCTAGACTCTATACAACCTGCGGGAATAGATTTAAGCATATGCGAAGTCAACATAATAGAAGAGCCAGGGCATTTAGGCATAAAAGATAGGATTATACCAAAGCCTAAACTATTAGAGCTCAGAGAAGGACTATGGCATCTCCCAAGGGGAGCATATAGGATTAGGTATTGCGAGGCGGTAAAAGTACCAGAGGATACTATAGGACTATGCTTCCCGAGGAGTAGCCTACTAAGAATGGGGGTTGACGTAAAGTGCGCAGTATGGGATCCAGGCTACCACGGTAGAGGAGAAGGACTACTAATAGTGTATAATGAATCAGGGGTAACAATAGAGCATAAGGCTAAGATAGCACAAATAATATTTATTAAACTAAAAGGAAAGCCACACAAACTCTACGAGGGAGTATATCAGAAAGAGGGCCTATAATGAAATCAGAGAGTAGAGATAGAATATTAAAAATTTTAGAAAAGCTTACAGTAGAGAGAGCTAAATACTTTGATAAACATGAAAAACTTAACTCTGAAGGATTAAAACTGTTAAAGATAGTAATTAGAGAAGTACTAAGAACAAATCCATCATTGGGAAAAGTGGTGAGAAAGGTACTAAGAAGTAGAACATATGAAAGTATAATAACACTATATGAGAGATTACGTGAGGATTAACTTATAACTACATAATAATCAAAGAATGAAATACATATTTCTTATATATATTCTAGAAAGCAAATATTTTTAAGGCATAGATGTTATCTATTAGAGCAAAGATAGAGGTGATATATCATTCGAGATAATATATTATATTATTAGTATCTCTATTCCTAATACTATTAGTGTCTGGACTCTCATCAATAGTCTTAAGTTAACCTACTGAGGATGAGGCTAGGAGAGCTTTCGAGGGCTTAGGCTGTATAGTATGCCATAGAAGTGGTGGTATAGCTAGTGATTGGAGCGATATAGTCAAAAAATTTAAGGAAGTATATGCCGGTAAGTATGCTAGCCTTGACGAACTTGTAGTTAAAGAAATCGGACCTGTGGTTAAAGAGAGGGGATTTGGCGATCCTAAAACATGGGATGAGTTATTTACGCTAATGTAAACTCTATCAGGTAAGCCTGGAGATCCTAGAGTTAATATAGTTAAATCGTATCTAGCATCACTTCTAGGATTTGAAAAAACACCTAAACCAACACCGACTGCTGAAGCTAGGGGGATTCCCTTCAGTTTGGCTGCCATTATAGCTGCCATTATTGTTGCATAAGTAGTTGTATTAGCTTACTTATTGACGAGGAGGCGCTAGGCTTGTCTTCGGAGTCTAAGCCTCCTAGAGCTACTCTATTATTGCTAGTATTGTGGGCTGCGCTTTTAGTGCTGGCTTGGATCTATGTGTTATTACACCTCATTAGGGGAGGGTGGTTCTATGGAGTACCATAGGGGAGAGATGGTATATGAGTATATATGGGTGCTTATAATAGTAGCAATTGTTACTGGATTCTCGGCAGCAATGGCTTATTACGGCTTTATTAGAAATTTGAATCCTTCATGTGAAGCTTACACTATAGAGGAGGCTAAGGCTAGAGGAATAGATCTAACACCTGGGGTTAGAGAGGTCGGGCCGGGTATATATGAGGTTACAATAAAAGCTGCACAGTTTGTATTTATACCTATGGAGATTAAGCTTAAAGACCCTGTTAGAGTTACGTTCAGAGTATACTCCCGAGACGTTATACATGGTATTCACGTAGTAGGAACTAGTATTAATGTAATGGTTTTCCCGGGATATGTTGCAGAGTTTGTGTGGGAGCCTCCTAAGAATGCTAAGGGTAACTACCTATTCATATGCCATGAGTACTGTGGTGTGGGACATCATTTAATGAGGGGGACTCTCTTAATTGAGAGGAGTAGCTTACTACTAGATGGGGGTGATTTTAGTGGGGTCAGGTAAAGTATATACTTTTAGGGAAGACTTCTATGCCAAGGTTACTATAGCTATAGCATTCGTAGCCCTACTATTAGGCGGGATATTCGGAGTTTTACAGGTCGTTAGTAGGACGCCATACTTTCCCAACCTATATGAGCCTCTAGCTAGGATTGGCTTATCTAACTTTCCACATGAGCTATACTATAGGGGACTAACAGCACATGGAGTACTACTTGCTATAGTACTAATAACATTCTATATTGTAGGATTATCGGCATACCTAACGCCTAGGGTTATAGGTGTTAATATTAAACCAAGACTATTAAGTATTAGCCTAATAGTGATGGTTACTGGTACTATCTTAGCAGCTATAGCTATATTAGCTGGGTGGGCTAATGTACTATACACATTCTACCTACCGCTTATAGCACACCCACTCTTCTACCTAGGCGCAGCCCTACTCTCAGCTATACCGTTACCATTTTTCGGTATGCTAGCAACCTATATTGTATGGATTATGGCTACAACACCACTAGTTTTCATAGTTCTAAAGAATCATATACCAGCTAGTGTCTTAGGCTCTAATACTGATGTCTTAGAGTCTAGACTTTACTTCTAATGGTTTGGTCATGCTTTAGTCTACTTCTGGCTATTACCAGCTATAACACTATGGTACTACTATGTGCCTAAGGCTCTAGGTGTACCTCTCTTCAGTGATACTATGGCTAAGGTATCATTCTCGATCTTTATATTAGCCTCAACGCCTGTAGGCACGCACCACCAGTTAACTGATCCAGGTATTAATCCATACGTTAAGTATCTGCAGACCCTTCTAACTCTAGTAGTAGCTACTCCAAGTATGCTAACAGCATTTAATATAATAGCTACACTTGAGAGAGCTGGTAGAGCTAGGGGTGGCGGAGGGCTTCTAGGATGGCTACTTAAGCTACCTTGGCGTGATCCAGCATTTACAGGTCTAATATTAGCCCTCATAGCATTTGGTAGTGGTGGCATATCGTGGATTATTAATGGAAGTTACCAGCTCAACAATGTTGTCCATAATACAGCATGGATTGTAGGACACATCCACACCACTGTAGGGACAGCTGTAGCTTTATCATTCATGGCCTACACTTACGTGCTACTAAGAGATTTATATGGTAGAAAGTTAATACTAGAGAGTTTATCACTAACAGTACCAACACAATGGTTTATAGGTATGACATTATTCAGTATAGGTTACTACATAGCAGGACTATATGGAAGCCCTAGGAAAACTAGTGATGTAACCTTTGCAGGCCTAATGCCTAAAGAGTGGGTAGTTCCAATGCAGATAGCAGCTATAGGTGCGTTCATATTTGCTACGGGCGGACTCATATTCCTCGTACAATTCTTCGGATCACTAGCATCAGGGTCTAGGATAACACTAGCACAGCCCGCAGTCGTAATGATGAATCCTCATAGCCCTGGAAAGGCGACAATACTGGATAGAATATCTATATTAGTAATAGTAGCAGTAGTAATAGTTATAATAGCATACTCTGGTGCACTATACGAGTTATACATAGCTAGGGGGTTAAGCCCAGTACCACCACTTACTCCATAAACTCTCCCTAACCATAACTAATTATATAGATTTATTTTTAATTGCCACCTTTCTCATCCGCTTAGGGATGTTAATCGTGGGTAAGCTGTATACTAGAAGTGGGGATAATGGGTATACATATGCTAGGCTGGGTGAGAAGGTTCCTAAGAGTCATCCACTAATAGAGTTCTATGGGGCATTAGATGAAGCGAACTCGATGATAGGCTTAGCGAGGAGTTTACTAGATCAATTGACTAAAGAGTATGATAATGAGTTAAGATATGCTCAGAGTCTACTATTCAGAGTAGGATTTAGTATAACGGGGAGAGAGCTAAAGGTGTCTGAGGATGATGTTAAGATTCTAGAGGACATATGTGATAAATACTATAGTGAGCCTCTAAGAAAATTCATATTACCTGGGGGGCCGCCTGGAGTAGCAGCATTACATGTAGCTAGAACCCTAGTAAGGAGGGCTGAGAGGAAATTAGTAAATCTGAGAGAATCTGGATTTGAAGTAGATAGTCTCTTAATAAAAGTATTAAATAGATTGTCTGATGCTTTATTCGCTACAGCACTCCACGCTACTAGGAAGCTAGGCTACAGCTTAGAGGAGATAAGCTAGTAAATCCTATAAGAGTATTATAGATCGTGAGTACTCTCAGAAACCATACTATATTATTAACATTACCTCTGAGACATCACATCTAATCTTAGATTACTTGCAGAGCATTCTAAACTAAAAACTATTAGGAGTATACGTTTAGTGATACTAGTGGTGAATACTAGTTGAGGAAGCCTACTCATATTAAAGCATCAGTTGGAGACATAGCTAGTAGGGTTTTAGCTTCGGGCGATCCTGGCAGGGTTAAGTTTATTGCTGAGAATTTTCTGGAAAATGCTAGGCTAGTCAATGATTATAGAGGACTCCTAGTATACTCTGGCTACTATAAGGGCATCCCAGTCACTATAGCCACACATGGCATTGGGGGGCCTTCAGCAGCTATTGTTTTCGAGGAACTCATAATGCTAGGAGCGAGAGCCATTATTAGGCTTGGCACATGTGGCTCTTTAACTCCTAGTATTAAGCTGGGAGACATAGTTATCCCTATTGCTGCAGCCTATTACCCAGGTAACATCTACTATCAGTATTATGGTGAGCTCATATGCGGTCCTTCAGCCCCAGACTTCGATATATTAAGGTTATTAGTTGAAGAGTCTTCTAGGAGTAATACTAGTTACCATGTTGGCCCTATAGTTTCTAGTGATGCCTTCTATAGTGAAAGTCCCGGGTTTGCTAGGGTTTGGAGTGAGAGGGGTATTCTAGCTGTTGAGATGGAGTGCTCTACATTATTCACTATTAGTAGAATGAGGGGCGTTAAGAGTGGAGCTATACTTGTAGTCGTAGACTCCCCATTAAATTATAGGAAGCTAGATGAGAGTATATTAAATGAGAAGATCAAGGTAGCGGCTAGCATTGCTTTAGAGACATTAACTAATACTAGAGTATAGCTACTTCGCCTTCTTAAATCTAAGATTTGTACTCCTACATCTCCTACACTTGATAGCTTTTGCTGAATTTAGTGCTCCACACTTCCTACAGACTTTCTTGAGTAATACCCTATTCTTAAATATTGCTATGAGCTCTGGATCTTTTACTGGCACTTAAGCTCCCTAGACCTCCTCTTTGCATTAAAGCCTTATATAGTCTCAAATCTAGAATTCAATCATCAACTTTATAAGGATCACAAGATGCAAATTCTGACTGGGTAAAAGTAGTGGTGTTAAGTACTAGTAGAGTAATAGACTTTGATGGGATTAAGGGTGAGGTCTTAGAGGATAAGTATAATGGCCTTATTGGTAGGAGAGAGTTAACTATTAGAGTAGATCATATCCTAAAGTCGACGCCCAGTAGGCTAGATATTAGAGTTAAGCTCTCTAGGATACTAAATGTTGATATTGAGAGGATATATGTTAGATCGATTAAGACAGAGTATGGAGTTGGGATTTCTATAGTTATTGTCCACATCTATGATACTACCGAGAGAGCTAAGGTATTCGAGCCAGAGCACATTATTAGGAAGAATGGTGGTTTAAGACCTGAGGGTGTCTAGTATGGCTAAGAAAGAACTCAAAACATACATCCATAAAGTGTATATTATAGATGTAGAGAAAGGAAGTATAAGACTTAAGAATAAGAAGTGTCCTAGATGTGGTAGTATTATGGCTCACCATATGCAACCTGTAGAAAGATGGCACTGCGGGAAGTGTAGTTACACAGAGTTTATAACTAAACCTGTAGCCCCAGCTCTGCCTAAGAAGATAGCTAAGAGAGAAGAGAAAGTCGAAGAGAAAGATAAGAGGAAGAAGACTTGACAATAATCCTAGGCATAGAGTCTACAGCGCATACCTTCGGAGTAGCAATAGTAGGTGATTATAAGCCCTATATATTATCAGATGTTAGAAGAGTATATACGCCTAGAGAAGGAGGTATTCTACCTAGAGAAGTTGCACCATTCTTCTCTAAAGTCGCTAGTGAGTGTATAAGAGAGGCCTTAGCTAAGGCTGGTTTAACAGTTAGGGATATTGATGCTATAGCTATAGCCCTAGGTCCAGGTATGGGTCCACAGCTTAGAGTTGGAGCATCAGTAGCTAGGGCTTTATCAAGCTACTATAGTAAACCACTAGTACCAGTTAATCACGCTGTTGCCCACATTGAGATTGCTAGATTCTTAACTAGTCTCAAGGATCCAATTGTACTTTATGTAGCTGGAGGTAATACTACTGTTGTATCATACTCTGAGGGTAAGTATAGGGTTTTCGGTGAGACACTAGATATGCCTCTCGGTAACTTGTTAGATACATTTGCTAGAGAGGTTAAGATCGCTCCACCATATATTGTTGGGGGGAGGCATGCTATCGATAATTGTGCTGAGGGAGGAGACTTCATTGAAGGTCTACCTTATATTGTTAAAGGTCAGGACTCCTCATTCTCTGGACTCCTAACAGCTGCACTAAGATTATATAAGAGTGGGTATAAGCTTAAGGATATATGCTTTACTCTACGTGAGATAGCATACTCTTCAGTAGTTGAGGTCTTAGAGAGGGGGTTAGCACATACTGGTAAGAAGCAGATACTCTTAACTGGAGGTGTTGCTGCTAGTGATCTCTTAAATGAGAAGATAGCTGTAATGGCCAGTCTTCATGGTGCAGAGTTTAAGCCCATACCTAAAGCTTATACTGGAGATAATGGCGTTATGATAGCCTTAACAGGCTTAGTAGCTTATAAGTGGGGTATTACTATTGAGCCCTCAAAAGCATTTATAAGGCAGAGGTGGAGGATAGATCAGGTAGATATACCCTGGTACTATGATTTCCCACCAGTAGAGGTTTAAGTATTGAGCTCTATAATAGCAGAAGATTGGCTTAGAATATTCTCAGAGTGGACTAGTAAATTAGCTCTAGTTAAGAGGGGGGCTGAGTCAGAGATTAGACTAGGATACTTTATGGGTATACCTGCAATATTCAAGTATAGAGTTCGTAAGCCCTACATGCACCCTAAGCTAGCTCAAGCTCTAGTCTATATGAGGACTAGGAGGGAGGCTAAAGTTATAGCTTATGCTCTAAGTAGAGGTATACAGGCTCCGAGACTGCTAGCAGTATTCCCATCAATAGGCTTAATCGTAATGGAGTACATTGAGGGGGTTACATTGAAAGATTATACTAATATAGATCAGGTTAAAGCAGTAGAGTATTCTAGAGTAGCTGGGAGGATTATAGGAATGCTGCATAAAGCTGGAGTTTCACATGGTGACCCAACAACATCAAACTTTATAGTATCAAAGAGTGGAGAGCTCAAACTAATAGATTATGGGTTAGCAGATTTCACTGAAGATGTAGAAGATCTAGCTGTAGACATACACCTCTATAGGAGAGCTGTTGAGAGCACACATGCTGGAATAGCCTATAATATGTATGAGGCGTTTATAGGAGGCTACAAGAGTATACTAGGAGAGAGAGCTGAGAAGATAATAGAGAGAGCTAAAGAAATAAGATTAAGGGGTAGATATGTAGAAGAGAGGAGAACAGTATGGGGAGCTCTAAGATAAAGTTGAGTATAGTGACAGAGAATAGAGGTAAGGGGTTAGAAGCATTAAAAATACTAGAGAGTTGCGGGGTAGAAGCTGAAATATTAACAATGAAGAAACAAGAGATACAGTCAGATAGCTTAGAAGAGATAGCATTATACTCAGCTAGAATAGCATACCTTAATATAAAGAAGCCTTTAGTAGTGGATGACTCGGGTTTATTCATTGATTCACTAAATGGGTTCCCGGGTCCATACTCTAGTTATGTCTATAAGAAGATTGGAGTACAGGGGATACTAAAACTAATGGAGAGAATAGAGGATAGGAGAGCATGCTTTAAAACAGCATTAGCAGCAATCATACCACCACTAGAGAAAGTATATGTGGGGGAAACATGTGGAGTAATAGCTGATAAGCCAAGAGGAGATATGGGGTTTGGTTTTGACCCAATATTTATACCTGAAGGATCAACAAGGACATATGCTGAGATGAGTATAGAGGAGAAGAATAGATACTCCCATAGGAGTAAAGCATATCAACTACTACTAGGCGATCTTAAGAGACTATACCCCCATATGTGGAGGCACCCATAGCATCCTCATAGGATTCTAGGTGGTTTGAATCGAGGACTTCTAGATATATATGCTGCTATTATTAATGATAATATTACCATTATGTATGGTGTTGATATTGATAAGGGTCCTAGCCCCATGGCTTCAAGGTATGGTCTTAGGGTTAATATTAGTCCTATTGAGTATGCTGCAACTGCTACTCCTACTGGGTGCCAGTAGCCTAGGATTACTGAACCTATAGCTAGCCACCCCCACCCCCCAGTTATTCCTGTAAAGTATTTTCCATTATATAATGTTAAGGCCATATATGATCCAGATAGTCCTGCTAAAGCTCCTCCAATTAATAACATTATAGCCCTAATAGTATCAACTCTTAACCCTCTTTCTCTGGCTAAGATCTCATTATAGCCTATTGCTCTAATCTCTACTCCAATCCAAGTCTTATACATTAAGAGCCATAATATTAGGGGTATTATGACTGTTATTAGAGCTAGGATATTATATTGTAGTGAGCCAATAGGTATGCTTGGAGATACTCTATAACCAATGCTAGCAATTAAGTCTGCTAGACCCCACGCTAGGAATACTAGTAGTAGGCCTGTAGCTACTTGGTCTACTCTGAATACTATAACTGGGATAATGTATAATATGCTAGCAGCTAGACCAGTAGCTAGACCTGATATGAGTCCTAACATAGTATTACCAGTTATAGCTGATACTAGTACTGACATGCTAGCACCTAGAGCCATAATACCGTCTACTCCTAGATTAACTCTACCACTCCTCTCTACAAGGAGCTCTCCATAAGCTGATAGCATTATTGGAATAGCATTAGATAATACTCTGAGTAGTAAACTTAAGTCTACCATTTAAACCACCTAAATCTTATAGTATACTTAGCTGTCGCTACAGCTACTAGAGTTGAGAGGACTATCATAGATTGTATTGCTAAAACATAGCTTAAAGGAACTCCAATAGCTTGGAGTGTTCTACCTAAGACAACTATAGTTGAGAAGAATATAGAAGCCACCATAGCTATGATTGGGTTATTTGCTGATAACCATGCAACCAATACACCCATATACCCATATCCCGGCGGTGAGCTCATTGGTGTTAGGTGGTGCTGGAAGCTTAACATAGCTAATGCCCCTCCAAGTCCAGCCATTAAACCTGATATGATAGATACGCCAATAATTATAGTCTTAGGGCTATAACCGTATGTCTCTGCTGCTCTCGGAGCTCTACCATAAACCTCTATAGATAATCCAAACCTAGTCCTAGCTAGTATAAACCATGTTAGTAGTGTTAAGACTATGAGAGTAGCTATTATGAAGCTAACGCTCAGCCTATACTCCTCGGGTATAGACTTTGTTATAGTAAATGGGCCTATTCTCCAACTAGTTGCTATTAGGTAATTTACTGTATACATAGCTATAAAGTTAAGCATTAGACTAGATAATATCTCGTTAGCTCCAGCATATATCCTGAGGAGTGCTACTATGAGAGAGTATAGGGCTCCGAGTATAGATGCTAGTATGATAGCCAATAGTATAGAAAATGGGAGTTGTAGGTTTATGCCTGAGTAAGCTATAAACCATAAGGTTACAGCTGAGCCTAGAATGACCTGACCCTCAGCTCCTATAGTAATAAATTTAGCTCTATAAGCTAATGTTAAGCCTAGAGCTGACGCAGCTATAGGGATAGAGAATAGTATAGCAGTAGTTATAGGCGTAGTATTCGTATATACCCATAGTACGCTACGTAATACGTCGGAGGGGTTTAGTATTATAGATGCTAGTATAATAGCTATAATGTAGCCTGTGAGAGCTCCAATTAAAGCCTTTAATATAATCTCTCCCCGTGTAGCTCTCTTCTCTAAAACCTCCAATAGATTCCTCCCTAGATTAGCTTATCATAAGTTTGGCTATATTCTCTAAGCTATATGGTCTCATAAACTCTCCAACAATAGCCCCCCTATTCATAACGAGTACCCTATCAGATACTTCAATTAGCTCATCTAGATCCTCAGATATTAGTAGTATCCCTACACCTCTACTAGCGTAATCTATTAAGACTTGCTTTACATTGATACTAGTTACATAGTCTAAGCCACTTGTTGGATTCATAGCTATTATCAACCTGGGTTTTCTACTAAGCTCTCTAGCTAAGATAAGCCTCTGCATATTACCACCACTTAGAGACTCTACACTAGTATTTAGACTATCAGCTTGTATAGGTACTATTTCTAAAGCTTCCTTAGCTATCCTCCACGCCATGCCCCAGTCAATAATGTAACTCTTAAGAGTAGAGTCTACGTTGGTTAAGGCGAAGATTATATTAGATACGATGTTAAGCCCGGGAACTAGAGCCCAACCTAGTCTATCCTCTGGGACTATAGCTAGGCCAAGCTTAATCCTATCACGTGGGCTATAGGAGGTTACATCGACATTATTAAAAATTATAGAGCCCCTAATAGGCTTCCTTAAACCTACTAGTGTCTCAAATAATTCTCTCTGACCATTCCCAGCTATTCCAGCTACTCCTACTATTTCACTAGTGCCTACACTTAGATTAATGCCTCTAAGAGCTAGATCTCCATAGTCTCCCTTAACCCATAGCTCCCTAACTTCTAATATATTAGACTTATACTCTCTAGGCTTAGCATACCTTAAGCCTAGCTTATTAATAGTATTATTTGATCCAAACATTAGATTTAATAGTACCTCTCGGTCAAATTTATCTCTCTCAATGATACCTGATATCTTCCCTTTCCTCATAACTATAATCCTATCAGATACACTAGTAGCTTCTCTAATCTTATGAGTAATAAATATAATACTCTTACCCTTACCCGCTAAGTCTCTAAGCATGCTATATAATGATTCTATTTCTAGCGGGGACATGTGTGTTGTAGGCTCATCTAGTATTATAATCTTAGAATCTAGTAGTATTGGTTTTATTAGTTCAATTCTCTGCCTCTCCCCCACGGATAGATTATCGCTTAAAGCTTTAAGGTCAACTTTTAGATTATACTTTGAAGCTATACTAGCTACATACTGCTCTATACTCCCCCTACTCATACTTTTGCCTGCTAGTGTTAATGTTAAACCTATATCTTCTAGTACTGTTAAGCCTTCAATGAGTTGAGGATTCTGGCTTAAATAGTATATTCCACTTCTTAAAGCATCTCTATAGCTATTAAACTCTACTTTTTTACCATATAATAGTATTTCACCTTTAGTTGGCTTAATTATCCCAGATATAACTTTTACAAGTGTAGTTTTACCAGCACCATTCTCTCCTAGAAGGCCTAATATTTCACCTTCATTAACAGATATACTTATATTATCATTAGCTCTAACATTATTAGGGTAAATAACTGTTATATTAACTGCTTCTAATATCTTAGTTCTCACATCTATATACCTCAGCTAGCTAAGCAGGAGACACTATCTTTTCGTAGAACCACTTCATATGCCATAAGTCATCTCTACTAAGTCTAACTCCAGGCTCAACCTTAAGCTTTACTCCTTCCTGAGGTCTACCCTCATCATCTATAATATAACCCCTTATAGGTCCGGTGAATGGCTCGAAGAGTAACTCCTTCATATCCTCATATAGTCTCTTAATCTCATATACAGCCTTAGGCGGTATAACAGCTGTATTTAGTGGTGCAAGGTAAACTGTACCTTCTGGTAAGCCTGCCGTTGACTCTTCTACTCCCCTCCTCCACCTTATATCTGTATAGTCGCCAATCCTAGTCCATATATCTTCTTTTCTGTATGCTCCAACATATAGCTTAATTAGAAGGTCTGCATATATTGGTGTCCAGTCTGCTATTTGACCTGTTAGGTGTGACTTTAAGATTATACCCTTCCTCCTATAGTATTCGTACATGTTACTATAGTGGCTAAAACTATAGACTTTCTTACCTTGAGCCATATATTCTTCAGCTTTATCTAGTATAGCTGTACTATCCTCTGTGAATGCTATTACATCTACATCATACCTTTCTACAAGGTATGCGGCATATTCCCTAGCCTTATCTGGGTTAAACCAGCTTAGGAGAGGTCTAGTAACATATACTTCAAGCTTCTCTCCATTACCACACTTACCCATAAGCTTAGCTCCATATACTGCTCCTAGAGCGTAGGCGTTAATATGCCTCACAACTTCTGGTATGAGGAATGCTGGGACGTAGCCAACTCTACAAGACCCTGTAACCGCACCGGCAGCTATACCATTAAGATAGTAGAGCTGGTAGAACTCTGCAAAATATGTTGTAACATTAGGTAAGTTTCTGAAACCCTCCCACTCCCACTCACCACTACAATGATAGAATTTTACATCAGGATATTTCGGCGCTAATTCTGCAACAGCATACTTGAACCCGTAGCTCGCTGCAAATACCGCATCATACTTTTCTCTTCTAAGCTCAACCTCTATTATACTCTTAGCTTCGGCTTCACTAACTTTCTCTATATGCTTAGCTTCAAGCCATGCTGCGAAATTTCTTGAAACATTCTCTTTAGCCTCGTGGTGAGCTGCAGTCCACCCAATATCTGTTATAGGTCCAACATAAATCCATAGGGCTTTAATCTTCCTAGGAGCTGGTGTTGTAGGTGTAACCTCATGTACGGGAGCTGTAACTTCACGGGACTTAAGCCAGTAGCCCCCTATTAATCCTAGACCAAGGCCTATAGCACCAGCTCCAGCTAATCTAATAAAGTCTCTCCTAGTAATGGCCACTATAAAACACCATATTTTAACTTATATGATTCAAGGTTATAAGTAATCCTGTAATAAGCCTGAATATATTACTTTGATTTAGTAGATTCAATGATATCTATGTTTTAGATATTGTAATTAGGGCTTCAATCTTCTCAATATCTACTCTCTTCCTCCACTCATCTCCTACTACTACTATAGCTGCTACCCCTAGTAGCTTAGCGCCTACTCTATCGACAAGCTTCTTCATTACAGATAATGTGAGCCCGCTTTGAACAATATCATCAACTACTAGAACCCTATCTTCTCTCTTAATACTACCCTTAGGTATATAGAATATGTTTTTAATTGATGGAGGCTCAACTATATGCTCCTCTAGGTACTCTATCATTGGATTCTCTTTAACTCTCCTAGCTATTACCAGGTTAGCATCAAATGTTAGGGCTAGTGATGTGGCTAGCGTGATCCCTGAAGTCTCAGGGACCAATATCTTAGTTACATCTTTATCCTTAAACCTCTCGTAAAACTCTAAAGCTAAGATTTTCAACATGTGGGGATCTGAGAGTAGCGGTGTTAAGTCTAGTAAACCCTTATACTCTCCAATCTTTAACATAGTAATCCTAGCAGGATCTAGAGCCTTCCTAATAGAACTTATAAGTTTAACAGCTACATCATAGCTAGGAACTGTTAAACCACTAGAATACCTAGCTAGGAGAGTCTCGTCGAAATCAATCTCTCTAGATAACCTCCTATAAGAATATGGTAGAAGCCTCCTAATAGCTCTCAAAGCCTCAATAGCAAGAATCCTATACTTAAGCTTCTCAGCTTTACTTAAAACCGGCACCAATAGCACCACTAATAACCATAATAGACAAAACTTATTTATATAAACGAGTCTCCTAAGTTAGAATAATTGAGAATCTTTTCCCTTAGCTTAAATAAGATGACTTAGTATTAGAATTTCTAGCTCTTATTACTTCCGAGTTTTAGATAGTATTCTAATAGGTGTTGTAGCTCTTCTGATACGAGCTTCACGTCTTCTGGTGCTGTTATCGTGAATGGTATTATATCTTTTATTGATGGTAGACTGTTCAGGACCATGAGGAGTCTGTAGAGCCCTATACCTACGCCTCCCGTAGGTGGTAAACCATATTCTAGGGCTCTTATATAGTCTTTATCCATTGGGTGTATTTCAGCTTCACCTCCAGCTAGTTTCCTGAGTTCTTCTTCTTCTTTGAAGAAGTAGTATTGTAGTATTGGGTTGTTAAGCTCTGTGTAGCCATTGGCTATTTCTAGGCCATTAATGTATAGCTCGAATCTCTCAGCATAGTCTGGGTTTTCTCTATATGGTCTAGCTAGTGGGCTTATATCTCTTGGGAAGAGTACGACGAATGTTGGGTTTGTAGTTTTTGGAACAACTAGTTTCTCAAATAGCTTCTCTAGTATCTTGCCTCTCCTCACATCTCTAACTTCAACTCCTAAACTTGATGCTATCTCTCTAAGCTCTTCTCTACTCTTCCCCCTAATACTCGTGTTTAGAACTCCTTCTATTGATTCCTCAAGACTTATCCTCTTCCATGGCCTACTAAAGTCTATAACTATATTTTCTCCTCCACGCTCTACTTCTAGCTTATAGTCCCCATAGACTCTCTTAACAGATTCAGCTATAAGCTCTTCAGTTAGATTCATCATATCATTCCAGTCTGCAAATGCCTGGTAAGCTTCTAGTTGTATGAACTCTGGGTAATGTGTAGTATCTATATCTTCATTTCTAAAGCATACTGCTATCTCGTATACCTTGAATAGTCCTGCTACTACGAGTCTCTTTAGGTATGTTTCGGGAGCTATACTAAGGTATACCATCATATCTAGGGTATTAATCCTTGTTACAAATGGTTTGGCTAGAGCTCCTCCATAGATAGGCTGTAGTTTTGGCGTATGTACTTCTATGAATCCCTTCTCGTCAAGTATCCTTCTCATCTCCATCTCTACTCTATAGAGACTTACTATTGCTCTCCTAATCTTAGAGTTAAGCATTATGTCTATATACCTCTCCCTATACCTCTGTTCTGGATCCTTAACTCCAAACTCGTGGAATGGTATAGGTCTCCAGGCTATAGATAGTATATCTATATCGTTGACTAGTACTGAGACTTCTCCAGTCTTAGTCTTTATTATCTTACCCTTAACACCAATTATATCACCCTTATCTAATAGTCTGACTATAGACTCTAGCTTACTATTACCACTCACTATATCTCTCCTAGCTACAAGCTGGATCCTGCCAGTCTCATCGTATAAGTCTATGAAGATTATACCACCATGCCTCCTTATATGCCAAACTCTGCCGGCAATACTCACATAGTCCTCTGTCTCTGAGCCTGGGGGTAGATCTGAATACTTAGCCTTTATATCTTCGGCTCTACTAGTAACTACATATTTATAGGCTACATGGTAAGGATCTAACCCTAACCTAATCAACTCTTTAATCTTGGCTTCAATACTAAAACTCAAGCACTACACCTAGACATTAGAGAGATCCTTAACCCTAATAAGGGTATATCTGATTGTTGATAGAGGTTAAAACTAATACTTATAACCTTCAGGAACCCTAGAATCAAAGGAGATAAAAGATGTGCATGAAGGTTAGTGGAGAAGATATAATGCTATATGATGAGGCTAGAAAAGCATATAGAGCTAGAGATATTGATAAACTTAGGAAGATCTATGATAGGCTTATAGAGATTAAGGCAAGCCCAGAGATAGTCTATATTGTGGCTAAGATGATAGATGAAGTTGAAAAGCAAATACAAGGAATTAGAGCTTAAATATTAACCACCCAAAGCTACGCGTGCACCCATATTCCTAGGCTTAGCTAATAATACATTACCCCTAATACCTAGCTCCCTCATTAGCAATAATAGCATATTAGCGTCAGCCCTAGCTGACTCTTTACTCGTTATAGTATATAGTGTTGGCCCCCAGCTTGACTGAGCTAAGACTAATCCAGCCTTACTAGCCTCAGATACGAGATCCTCTAGGTCACTCCTATATACTCCCCCTTGGATAGTCGAGAAATAGAGGCCTGTTCCAGTTTGAACTTCTCTTAGTCCTTCTAAAGCTTCTTGTAAATCTCTTCTAGCTATAGCTGAGGCTAGTCTTAGAGCCCCTCTACTCATAAGTTGTTTAATATAAGAGCTCGGCTCTATAGGCTCTCTTAGTATATTTGACTCTTCATCTTCACTCAAGCCTCTTTTAGCCTCTGGGATTAGTATTACGAATCTCCACTCACCAGGTACTCTTAGCCTTAGTAGGGTCCTAGGTCCCCCAATGTCAGGATTTCCTGAGTCTAATATAAATCCTCCATACTTGAATAGGAGTGTTCCTACACCACTCACTCTGCCTCGGCCTAGTAGTTTAGCTAACTCTATAATATTATAGTTTATCCCCTTAAGTTTCCCTATAGCAACGCCTACCGCTAGGAGGGTTTGAGTAGTACTACCTAAACCTACATGTATTGGTATAGATTCTTTAGCCATTAAGCATACATTACTTAAGCCTAACTTATCTAACACACCCGTAATAACGCTAGAGAAATCATCTAGGTTATAAATCCTAGTATCACTACACTCCCAAGCCTCTAAGACAAGCTTAGGGAGCTCAGAGTAGAAGCCTAGGCCACCATAGTAAACTCCCCAGCTCCTACCAATATAGTAGAAGCCTCCGTGAAGCCTACTACCAGTAATGACTTTAACCCTCAAACCACCACCATAAAGTACTACGAGTATACTAACACTATTAACTCTTTAACTCTAAGGGTTTAAATCAAGTGGAAAATTCAATATTAAGAATAATAACAAAGTAATCACGGGTTCAATGATAGTTAGAGGTAGAGATACGGAGATTATCGCCTAAATAGATCATCATATTAGATAAAATAAGCGGGGGGAGATTTGAGACTCATAACGGTGAAGATGCCAGAAATGTATGTTAAAGGAATAGATGAGCTAGTAAAAGCCGGAAGATACTCTAGTAGAAGTGAAGTAATAAGAATAGCGATAAGAGAGCTACTAAAAAGAGAGTTATGGGGATCAGCATTCAAATATGAAATACTACCAGCAAAAATAGAGGCAGAAGCACCATTCAAACTACCTGGAGGAGAAGAAGTAGAAGCATAAACTTATAGGTACTCATAACAGTCTAGCCTATCTCTTTTTTAACTCCACATAAAGCTATCATAAAACAGGGTTCAGCTCCGATATATTTACCTCATTTCTTATCCCCTGGATTGGTCTTAGGATTGCATCATCTTCTGGGAGCGTTCATAGCGACCCTCGAGCAAGCCCATGATAGAGTTAAATATTTAAACTCTAAAATAGTAATATTTAGAGAATAATTATACTCTTTAAAGGGAATAGAAAGAGAGTATCCTCTTATTTCATTATGAGTTTTTAGCTCTAGTGTAATATATTTACATCGGACTTAGAGTTTGAAGACTGTTGGCATAGTTGCTAGTTTGGTGATTGTAGTATGAGTAGTAGAGTTAGAGTACTATGCCCTAGATGTAAAGTTGATATGGATTATATAAGTGAAACTGTTAAGAGTAATAGTGGTATTAAGCAGCTCTTTAGATATTATAGGTGTCCTGCTTGTAGTTATAGGTTGCTTGATGAGAAGCTCTCTGTTAATGTTAATGGTGAGAGTTTAATAATAGTGTTTAGCATGGGTAGTAAGAGGCTTCTAGTTATAGAGAATTTATAACTAGAGGTGATCTGGTTTTAGTTTTTCTAGACGCCCTCTTAACTTTATACGTGATGTTTTAAAAGCTAGTCCAGATGCTATTTTTATTGCTAGGAGGCTCTTCCTCACGAACTCTATAGATAGCATTATATCAGCTATAGGAGTTAATATTGGAACATATAGGGAAGACTTAGACCCGCTTGTTATGAGCTTAGCTATAATTGGGGGAGGCTTAGCTTTCGGCTTTATGTCTGGTTTTGTTGGGACGTTTTTAAGTGAAAGAGCTGAGAGAATAAGAGAATTTAAGGAGATTGAGAGAGCTATAGGTAAAAGCTTAAAATCATCAATATATGGGAAGGTCACGGTAATAGTTCCAGTTTATGTTGCATTAATGAGCTCAATAGGAGTAATAATATTTCCTACAATGCTAGCAGCAATGTACCTATTAGCATACTATAATATAATAAGTGTAGGTATGGCATATACTTTAACTAACATTATGTCAATATTAATACTGTTAATACTAGGAGCTTACATGGCTAAGATAAGTGGAGAAAACATATTAAAGTCAGCATTAAGAGTAGCAGCACTAGGATTAGGAGCCATAATAATAGTAACTATAATCAAATCTTTAACAATAAAAATACTCATGCCATAGACAGAGAGTATATGAAATTTAATTATAACATTTTTACCACACAGAGCTAGTATTAGCTTTGAGAGCTTAATATCACATTTCAAATCCAAAACTGACTAGAGAGGACGAAAACACTGTATTCTAGATTTGAGTTTGAGGAAGGAAACCCGTCATAACCTAGATAAACTTCTACCTTGAACCTTACATCCGTTAGCCGTAGTGAACCTCTCACAACTTCAAGTTTCGTTACTGAACCTTACAGCTTAGCTTTTGCTCATTAACGCTCTATATCTCGGGTCGAGAAGATCTCTTAACTTTTCTCCTAATGTATTAATGCTAAAGACGAGTAAGAATATAGCGAGACCTGGGAACACTATAGCGTGGGGAGCAACTCTCATATAAGCCCTAGCTTCCGCCATCATCAAACCCCAGCTTGGAGTTGGAGGTTGAACGCCAAGACCTAAGAAGCTTAAAGCGGCTTCCCAGAGAATGGCTGATGACGATGTGAACGTGGCTTGAACTAGAAGAGGACCCGCTATATTAGGTAATATATGCTTTACTAATATCCTGATATGACTTGCTCCTATCGCTTTCGCAGCTTCTACATATAAGTTCTCTTTCTCTACTGCTACTAGACCTCTTGAAAGTCTGGCGAAAATTGGAGCTTCGGCTATCCCTATCGCTATGATCACGCTCTCAAGACCCGGTCCTAGAACTGTGACTATAGCTAACGCTAGCAATACTGCTGGAAAGCTCATGAGAGCATCAACTATTCTCGAAACTATCAGGTCTACATAGCCTCCTATGTATCCAGCTAGCAGACCTATAGTTGTCCCTAAAACTACAGCTATTGTCACAGACGTTAAGATCACTAAGATTGCTATCCTAGCTCCAAATATTATCCTTACTAGCAAGTCTCTACCTAGATGATCTGTGCCTAACGGGTGCTTGAGGCTTGGAGGCTGAAGTCTGTTAGCTAAGCTTATGCCCGCATATAAACTTTCTGAAACTACTTCAGTATAAAGGAGGACTGTAGTAATAAAGGCTGCGAAAAAAGTTCCAAGCACAATACTAAGAGCTATCAGCGTAGTTACATCTCCGCTGAGAGCTTTCAGAAAGCGCATATTAGTGTAAGCAATACGAGCGAGCCCTTTAAGGTAAGTCCAAGACTTCACAGTTCCTCACACTCTGGTTTTCTCTAACTTCACCCTCGGATCCACGAAATAGTACAAGATGTCTACGAGCAAGTTGACCGTCATCACTACTATACCTACGAATAAAATACCCCCGAAAACTACAGGGTAATCTCTAGCTAGTATTGAGTCATAGATCATAGAACCTATGCCTGGATACTTAAAAACAGTTTCTGTGATCACTGCTCCACTCATCAAGACCCCAAACCTAAGTCCAATTATAGTTACAATAGGAACAATAGCATTTCTCATTACATAGCTTAAAAGGACTTTGACCTCGTTTAGCCCTCTAGCTCTAGCTGCGACCACGTAATCATGCGTCATAACTTCAAGCATTGAAGCTCTCGACACTCTAGCTATCATTCCGAAACTGACTACACCTAACGTGACTGCAGGCAATATTAGATGTTTAAGTCCTCCTCTTTCTCCTGGAGGCAGTAATTGTAGGTAGACTGCAAAGATGAGGATCAACATAAGACCCCACCAGAAAACCGGAATCGAGTAGCTAGCCACACTAGCTATCCTGATTATCTTATCAGCTAGAGAGTTAGGTCTCCATGCGCTTATTAAAGCCAGTGAGAGTCCTATAAAAGTAGCGATTGCTACGCTAGCTACAGCTAGCTCTAGTGTTGCTTGAAATCTCCTCAACACTAACCGTAGAACCTCCTCGCCGGTACCCACGGATTTACCCCAATCTCCTTGGAGTATCCTCATAACGTAGAGCATGTACTGTACCAGCAGAGGTCTGTCGAGCCCTAGCCTCTCTTCTAACGCTTTTCTAACTTCGGGTGGAGGGTCAAATTCTCCATACATAACCGTTATGGGATCGCCTGGAAGAGCTTTTACTAGAATGAAAACTACAAATAGCATGATCAAGAGAGTTGGGACATAGAGAAAAAGCCTATAAAGAAAATATCTAAACATTTCTATTTACCATGCTAGAGTTATCTGCTCTCTTCTCTTACCATAGCATAGGTAAGGATCCATCTCTCAATTGGCTGAATCTCGATGTCTACAAGCTTAGGCTTAAAAGCTACAATTATGTCTTCATAGTGTAGGAATATCCAAGGAGCGTCTTGCCATATAAGTCTTTGAGCTTCCGCATATAGTTGAGCCCTCTTAGCTAGGTCGCTTTCAGCCCTAGCAGCATCAAGGAGTCTATCAACTTCCGCGTTGCTGTACTGCATTCTATTGAACGGGGCCCCTGATCTGAAGAGAGAGTATAAGCCGTAGTCAGCGTCTAGAGTCACAGTAGACCAGCCTAAGAGGAAGAGGTCAAAGTCTTTCTGAGTAGTAACTCTAGATATGTAGGCAGCCCACTCCATCACCTCAACTTTAACTCTTAGACCAACAGCTTCAAGGTAGGCTTTCACAGCTTCAGCTATCTCTCTATCCTTCAGATATCTACCCTGAGGAGTGATGAAAACTAGCTCTCTACCTTCCCATCCAGCCGCTCTTATAGCTTCACGAGCCTTAGCGGCGTCATACTGGTATGGGGTTTGTTTTGAGTAGCCAAAGACTGAAGGATGAATAGGGGCAGATGCTACGCTTCCAGCACCTTCTAAGATGTGCTTCACAATGGCTTCCTTGTCTACAGCTAGGTTGAGAGCTTGCCTTACTCTAGCATCGGGGATCCTCTCGACGTTGATTCCTATGTATATCACTCTAACACTTGGGATTTGAACAACCTGAAAGCCTTTATCTTTAAGTAGATTAACGAATTGAGGTGGAACATGAGTTACTATATCCACTGTACCTGCTTCTAAGAAGGATACTCTCGTTGAATCGTCTGGAATAGGTACCCACTCGATTCTCTTCACTGTAGGCTTACGGCCCCAGTAATCTGCGAAAACTTCGAGAACTGTCCTCTCTCCTTTCTTATACTCAACGAATCTGTAAGGCCCTGTACCTATGATGTAAGCTGTGCTATCTATAGGGGCATTGGGGAAACGCTCAGCAACCCAAGCTGGAATAATAGCAGTAGATGGGTGAGAAAGGTGAGCTATCATAGGGCCAAAGGGGTACTTTAAAACTAATCTGAAAGTTAGGTTATCGACTACTTGAACTTCCTCTATGAATCCTAGTAGGATCCTCGGAAGACTTCCTACTTGAGGGCCTCTCTCAAAGCTAGCCTTTACATCATGTGCCGTGAGAGGTTTCCCGTCATGGAACTTCACTCCTGACTTAAGCCTAAACTCCCAAAGGGTGTCATTGATTTTCGTATATGACTCTACTAGATGTGGAACAAAAGTAGGAGTTCCAGTCTCGTCAAACTTGACTCTAAATAGAGTCTCGTAGACGTGCCCGAGAACAGATAGCGTTGGCGCATCAGTAGCTACTTGGACATCTATTGTAGAGAGATCAGCTCTCTGAGAGATCTTAAGTACATCTATCTCCTTAAAGGTTACGGGAGTTTCTTCGAGAGGAGTCTCTACTTTAGGAGGTGCTTCAGGAGCTCTTAAGAAATAAAAATAGCCTACCATTCCTATGATTACTACGGCTACTAGAACTAAAGCTATATATGTGAGTCTTGAGCTCTTCACTATAACCTCACCTCTAAACTACATCTTTAATATACTAGCATGAAAGCTTATATAGTCTTATAATCAAACCTTTGAAGCTTTATGGAGAATCTTTATGCCATTATAGAGAAGCCTGTATTATTCTCTCATCTAAATAGTAATCCTTGGTTGTAGAAGTGTGCTTATGGTGCCGCGGCCGGGATTTGAACCCGGGTCACGGGCTCGAAAGGCCCGCATACTGGGCCTGGCTATACTACCGCGGCTTCCTAATATAGTTATGTTGGGAGGCTTATTAAGGTTTATTGGAGCCGGGGCCGGGATTTGAACCCGGGTTTTAACGGGTTTCTGCGATGGGCTATTTCTTATCCTCTGCAGCCCGCCGCCTTAACCGCTCGGCCACCCCGGCTCCATATACTTGTTTAGTTACTCTATAGGCTTTATGTTTTAATGCTATAATCCGTATTCTTAAGGTTTAAGTATTTAGTGAATATTTGGTGGTTAGAGTGTATGATTTGATTAGAGAGCTTGAGGGTTATATTGAAACTTATTATGGTAAAGCTAAGATTATTGAGTTAAGGAAGATTTCTAGTCTAGGTCTTGGCGATTATGATAGCTTACCTTTCTCTATACGTGTTCTCCTCGAGAATGCTATTAGGCACTATGACGGGTTTACTGTTAGAGATGTAGATATTAACACTATAGCTAGGTGGCATAGCTTTGCTGGTAAGAAGGAGGTTCCATTTTATCCTGAGAGGGTTATAATGCAGGATTTAACTGGGGTATCTGCTATTCTCGACTTGGCTATTATGAGGGATATTGTATCTAAGCTTGGAGTTGATCCCTCTAGGATTAACCCAGCTGTTCCAGTTGATTTAATAATAGATCATAGTATTCAAGTAGACTACTATGGTACTAGGTATGCTTACTTAATGAATATTAAGAGAGAGTATGAGAGGAATATTGAGAGGTATAGGCTATTTAAATGGGCTCAGAAGGCGTTCAAGAACTTTAATGTTGTTCCACCAGGTAAGGGTATTATTCACCAGGTTAACTTAGAGTATTTAGCTAGAGTAGTATGGGTTAAAGATTATAGAGGTAATCTATGGGCATACCCTGATAGCCTACTAGGCACTGATAGCCATACCCCAATGGTTAATGCTCTAGGTGTATTAGGCTGGGGTGTTGGAGGTGTCGAGGCTGAAGCTGTAATATTAGGAGAGCCAAACTATATATTACTACCTGAAGTTGTGGGGGTATGGCTTGAAGGTGAGCCTAGAGAGGGTGTCACGTCAACAGATATTGCATTATATGTTACAGAGTTTTTGAGAAAGAAGAATGTTGTAGGGAAGTTTGTAGAGTTTATAGGGCCTGGTGTTAGGAAGCTAGGAGTACCAGATAGGGCTACAGTAGCTAATATGGCTCCAGAATATGGGGCTACAATAGGATTCTTCCCCATAGATAGTAATACATTAAAATACCTACTCTTAACTGGTAGAGGAGAGGATCATGTTAAAATCGTAGAGTTATATGCTAAGAGAGTAGGCTTATGGTATGATGAGAGCGTTAGTATACCGAAGTATAGTGAGGTTTTAAAGATAGATATTAGTGATATTGAGCCAAGTATAGCTGGACCAGCTAACCCCGAGGATAGGATACCATTAAGAGAAGCTTCAAAAATAGTCTCAGACATGATAGCTAATTATTTGAGGGAGAAGAAGAGAGATAGAGTAGAGTTAACAATATCATTTGATGGTGTTGAAGGTAAGATTAGAGATGGTTTTATAGCTATAGCTTCTCTAACGAGTTGTACTAACACGAGTAACCCGGCACTCATGATAGCTGCAGGTCTACTAGCAAAGAATGCTGTCGAAAGAGGTTTAACTGTTAAGCCTTGGGTCAAGACTAGTAATGCTCCAGGTAGTAGGGTTATAGAAGAGTTATGGGAGAGGTCTGGGCTTATGCCTTATCTTGAATCTCTAAGATTCCATATTGTAGGTTTTGGTTGTACAACATGTATAGGTAATAGTGGTCCACTGCCTAAACCTATAGAAGATGCAGTTAAGAAGACTGGATTATATGCTGTGGCTGTATTAAGTGGTAATAGGAATTTTGCTGGTAGAATTCACCCATTAACTAAGGCTAGTTTTCTAGCCAGCCCACCATTGGTTATAGCTTACGCGTTAGCAGGTAGAATAGATATAGATTTCGAGAATGAGCCTCTAGGATATGATCCTAACGGTAACCCAGTATACCTTAGAGATATATGGCCTAGTATAGATGAGGTTAATAGTGTCTTAGATAAGACCTTAAGCGTAGAGATGTTTAGAGAGAAGTATAAGGATATATACTCTGGAGATGAGAATTGGGAAAAGCTTGAAGCTCCAACAAGTGACTTATACGAATGGAGTGATAAGAGCTTAATGATTAGAAGACCCCCGTTCCTAGATGATTTCAGCCTAGAAGTAGAGCCTCTAAGAGATATTAGAGGGGCTAGAGTCATTGTTTGGGCTCCAGATAGGACAAATACTGATCATATAAGTCCAGCTGGTAGGATTGCTAGTGATTCAAAAGCAGGAACTTACATAAGACAAGTCTTTAATATAGACCCTGAGAGGCAAGGGTTAACATTTGGAGGTCTAAGAGGTAACCATGATGTCATGGCTCGGGGAACATTCGATAGTCCTGGGTTTAGAAATAAGCTAGTTCCTAGTAAGGCCGGTGCTTGGACAAGGTACTGGCCTACAGGTGAGGAGCTACACGTATATGATGCATCACAAAAGTATAGGGAGGCTAATATACCATTAATAATTATAGCTGGTAAACAGTATGGAGTGGGTAGTAGTAGAGACTGGGCTGCTAGGGGGCCCTTCCTCTTAGGAGTTAAGGCTGTTATAGCTGAGAGTTTTGAGAGAATACATAGGAGTAACCTAGTATGTATAGGTATCCTACCTTTAGAGTTTATGCCTGGAGAGAATGCTGAGAAGCTAGGCTTAGATGGTAGTGAAGAATATGATATAGTAGGGATTGAGGAAGGCTTAGTTCCCGGTAAGATACTTACTGTTAGAGCTAGGAAGAGTAATGGTGATATAGTAGAGTTTAAGGTTAAAGCTAGACTAGATACTCCAGTAGAAGTCGAGTATTATAAGCATGGCGGTATACTTAAGTATGTTCTGAGAAAAATGCTTAAGAGCTAGACCCTCTAAACTTCTCAATAAGACTATTTAAAGTTTTTCTAGGTAAAGTTTTACTAGGCTTCTCAGGCACTATACCTTCAGGTTTTAGATATAATACCAATATTATTATGACTCCGACTAGAATATTTACTGTAACAGCTTTCACGATATCTATTGTGGCTCCAGTAACCTCAACTCCGATAAGAGATAAGATTGTAGTAAATGCTGGTGGAGCTAGAATTTCTATAAGCTTCCTACCAATATATACTATTACTGCCCCTATAATCACACCCCAGTTATTGGCTATCCCACCGAGTATCATCATAGCCCATGGGATGAATGTCCAGGTAACTCTAGTATAGTCAGTAGCTTTAACTACAGGCTGAACACTTAACACGTAAACTACTCCTGCAAGAGCTGCTATAGATGATCCAACCATCATAACCTTAAGTCTTATCTTAGCAATATCTCTACCATAACTTGTAAGTGCTAAATCATCATCTCTCATAGCCCTCAAAACCCTACCCATAGGGCTATTAGCTATCCTCTCAGTATAAATGAGTGTAGTTATTGCTAGTATAATAGCAACTATTAAGCCTATAAAGAGCTCTGGTTTAACGCCACTTGGTAATAGATTCCCTAAAGATTGTGATAGTTTTTGAGGCCATGGTGTTAGAGCCCAGGTATTATACCTACCACCAGCTACCCAATCTACTTGTGCAAAGAATACTTGGACAAGCATTTCACTAAATGCTAGTAGGACTATAGCTAGGTAATCTTCTCTTAATCTCACAGCGGTAAAGCTAACTATAAGTCCTAATGTTGCTCCTAGAGCTATAGCTGAGGCTAGGATAAAAGTTAATATCATTATTGATAGCGGTATACTATCCCCAATTATGCTATTTAACTCTGGGACCAAGTGTCTATTAACAGCTGGGTCTGTAACTTTAAATAATATTATATCTAGTATAGAACTCTCTCCTACAGCATACTTATATGGAGGTGTTACCCTCATCATCTCAATAAAATCAGGGTTTAATATGTTAACTAGGATAATAGCAAATCTAACACTTAAGCCTGCTACCGCAAAAGCTCCAATATAGACGAAGAGGGCCATACCTAAGTTTGGTATCCCCGCGTAGCCAGCCATTAGGTTTAATGCTAAAACTACGATAATAAATACAAGCATATTAGCTAGTTCCATGAGTATAATTGGTAGCTCAACCAACTCTAACCACCCTAGCTAATAGATTCCTCCAGCTAACTCCAGCAAGCCCCTGAGGAGCTACTAAGAGAACTATGATTATAATTAGTAGGCTTATAAATTTCTGATATCTAATAATGTCTATAATACTACCTGTTATAGTGTAGTAGATATTCTGTATCATTACCGGGATTAAGACTTCACTAACTCCAACGACTAATCCCCCAGCTAGAGCTCCATACATACTACTTAACCCGCCAAGAATACTACCAGCAAATATGCTAACAATGTATAGGTATGCTATCGCTGGGTTAATACCTGGAAACTCGAAAGCTAGAAAGCTTCCAGCTAGTCCAGCTAAGCTTCCTGATAAGAACCATGATATAGCATATACTAAGTCAACATTTATGCCTAGAGCCTTTGCTAATTGAGGATTCTCTATTGAAGCCCTCATGGCTATACCAAACTTAGTCCTAGTCATATATAGGTGTAGTGATATAGTTAAGATAACTGCAATGATTGGTAGTAAGAGTCTACTAAGATAGATATTAACGTCGAGTATGGGAATATAAACTAGAACCCCATAGCCTTTAACACTAGCACCTATAAGTTTCCCAATATACTTTGAAGGTGTTAAGTGTAGTATAAGGGTTAAAATATTATTGATTATTATATCTAGAGCGAACGTAGCAATCATCAACCCAATAATTCCTATCCCCTTCTTAGATAAAGGCCTCAAAATAGCTATGTAGATAGTTAGAGCAAGGAGTCCAGCAATTAAAGCTGAGAGTATAGGCGCTACAATATATAATGTATAGTAGACTGCGCCTCCCCTCAAACCTATATATACCCAATCTAGTAGTAGGAGTGTAACTACAGCCCCTACTACTGCTATAGTTGCATGTGCAAAGTTAGGGACTCTAGTCGTCATATATGTTAGAGTTAAGCCTAAGCATAAGAGTGCTAGTGCTGCTCCAGACGCTAACCCATTGATTAGGAAGTCTATACTTAAAATAGGCATAATATCACCTTAGCCCAAGATATTTTCTACTAAGCTCTGTATCAGCAAGTAGCTTACTTGCAAAACCACTATATTCAATCCTCCCACTTAC
Source organism: Thermoproteota archaeon (assembly GCA_030549835.1). GTDB lineage: Archaea > Thermoproteota > Thermoprotei_A > Sulfolobales > Acidilobaceae > DSZV01. Next base: position 14,530 of record JAUQQR010000003.1, on the reverse strand, counting down.
TAGTAGTAGAGCTTTATCACTAATCTCTAATGCCGCTTTAGCATTCTGCTCCACGAGGATTATAGTCTTACCTAAGTCCTCCCTAAGTGCCTGAATCTTCTTTAGTAAATCCTTCGCTATTATAGGTGCTAGGTTGGCTGTAGGCTCGTCTAGCATTATAATCTCAGGTTTTCTTATTAGCGTCATAGCTAGGGCTAGAATCTGCCTCTCACCACCACTAAGACTCCTAGCTTTAAATCCTAACCTACTTCTCAGCATGGGGTAGTAGCTTAGAACTTCCTCAATCCTATCTCTAGCTATACTCTCATCTAGAGTATAGGCTGCCATCTTAAGATTCTCCCATACTGATAAGTTTGTAAACACATTATTAGTTTGGGGGAGATATGCTAAACCCATCCTTGCTTTAACATGTGGAGGAAGTCTTGTAATATCGGATCCTTTAAACGTTATTCTCCCAGAATATACGTCAGCTATCCCAGTTATAGCCTTAAGCAGTGTACTCTTACCACTACCATTAGGGCCTACTATTGCGAGAATCTCTTTCTCTTCAATATTTAAGCTGATATCGAATAGTATGTGAAACTTACCGTAACCTGCATTTAATCCTTCTACAGTTAAGAGAGACATTATTAGCCACCTAGGTAGCTCTCGATAACTTTAGGATCTTCAACAACTTCTTTAGGTTTGCCTTGAGCTATAACTCTACCAAGATGCATTCCTATAGCGTAGTCGGCGTAATCAATAGCTATATCTAGCCTATGCTCAACAATTAAAAATGTTATTCCAAGTTCATCCCTAATATTCCTAATCATAGACATAATCTCTTTAGCTAATACAGGGTTTACCCCTGCTGCGGGCTCGTCTAGGAGTATGAGTTTAGGCTTAGTAGCCATAATACTCCTTGATAGCTCGAGAAGCTTCATCTGACCACCACTAAGCTCTCCAGGTCTCCTATCATGTAAGTGTATGAGGTTAAGGAATAATAGCTTAGCGAGCGCGTCTTCAATAGAAGACTTCTCATAATTATACCAAATTCTCTTAAGTAACCCGTAGATCATACCCTCACCAGGATTCCCGTCCTTTCCTACTACGGTATTCTCTAGGACACTAAGACCTTGGAATAGTCTAGGTATCTGGTAACTCCTAACAATACCAAGCTTATATCTATCATGTGGAGGGAGCCTAGTTATATCTCTACCCTCAAATATTATACTACCACTATCAATACTTAAAACTCCACTAATAACATTAATAAGAGTTGTCTTACCACTGCCATTAGGCCCAATAAGTAGAGTAATTTTACCTCTAGGTAAAGCTAATGTAACATCATCTAGAGCCTTCAAACTACCAAAATACTTACTAACCTTGTTAACCTCAAGAATTACATCAGTAACCTGATTTATCTTAACCACCCCATAATGATAATACTAAGAAAAAGAGATAAATAAGGTAAATAAAAATTTAATTTTAGTATCCCCTACCTTCTCCTTAATAAGAAGTATGCTGCTAACGCTACCAATACTAGAATAACTATTACTACCGCTACGAGTGTTGGTGAAATAGCTGGAGCCGGCGTTGGAGTAGGAGTTGGAGCAGGAGTCGGAGTAGGTGTTGGTGGGAGTAGAGCCATAAACTTAGTCATGTCAATCGTAGGGTAAGCTGTTGGTATTGTTACCGGTCTCTCAGCTAGGGGATCTTCCTCAAGAGTTACTATTCTATCAGTGGCGAAATCATATTTTGCAATTATTCTCCAATCATACTTCCCTGGAGCAACTTCTTTTATTGTATAAATAGCGTAGTCGCTTCCAGCTCTATCACCAAACTCATTTAAGGTTATTTTACCGGAGGCTCCCACATATAACTCTACTATTTTAGGTATTAGCTCAGCGACTTTATCGATATTAGCTGGTCCTCCTGCAGCTACTATGGCTAGTGCTAGAACCCATAGACAATCATAGCTAATTATACTATATGGGTCTGGGGAGTATCCTATCTTATCCTTAATTGTCCAGAATAGCCTAACAGCTATATCTGTTAATCCGAATGTTATAGGATTCTTCCATACAGTAGTTGCAGCTAGCTCAGCAGCTGCAGGAGTGGCTGTAGCTTTAGCTGAGAGGGCTGTGCCATCACTACCATACCATTTAATCTTACTAAACTCGGGCTTAGGAGCTGCTTCAACAAGGAAGTCTATGCCTTCCTCGAATGATATAATGTTTAAGCCTATCTCCTCGTATTTAACTCCAGCAGCTACAAGTCTACTAATGATGCCTCTAACAGTTTCAACTAATGATTTAAAGTCTGGGCTCTTAGGGTCGTAGCCCAGAGAGGCTTCAACTTTTATACCAAGCTTCTCTGATTCACTTTTAGTAATATCTGCTAGTAGTTTACCCCAATCATCACTCCTATAAACTATAATGAGATTCTTAACTCCATCAGCCTTGAAGAGTAGTGCTAATACTCTACCTTGATACTCATCTGGCGGTGGGAACCTATACACTGAATCCTTCTTAGCTAATGCTGGAGAAGTGCTTGAAGGACTTATTATGACCGATTTAAGACCTGCAGCCTCCATAGCACCCATTACTCTACCAAGCTCTCCACTACTCATAGGGCCTAAGAAGTATCTAACCCCGGCTCCATATAGTGTCCTGAATAAACTCTCTGCTGTAGTTGGATCTGTGGCAGTATCTCTAATCTCTAGCTTAAACCTAAATGGGAATTTATTATCAGCCATCCACTTATTAACATCTTCTAGGGCTATAAGTAAGGCTTCAACATTAGCTTTACCAAATGTTGCTAGATCACCGCTTAGAGGGTAGAGAGCACCTATAGTAACTTCTGTTACCTGAGCTTCAACAGGGAAAACCCATAAAAGTGTATTAGCTAAAACTAATAACACTAGGAGGCTAAATGCTACTAATCTAGCTATTCTTGTATCCACCTCAAACTCACCTCTAAACACTAAGATAAGTAGTTTACAGTACACCTTTTAAGCTTTTCCTATACTACCAGAGCTATGATACTAAACTCTCCATATAATAAGCTAAAAAGCTTCAAATACTAGTTATAACCATGGCTATGAGCTACGCCGGGTTAGCAGAGCTCACGCAATGAAGAGTTTACGGACCACGCGAGCCTCACTTAACTATTACATACTTATATTGGAGTTTTAGATTAAGAGAGATTAAGATGCAAGACTAAAGTATATAACGGAAAGAGTATATGGAGATGGGTTCAGCTCTGATATAGGTTCATTGCCTCATCTCTTTTCCTCCGCATCGGCCTTTAGTTTACATTACCCTTAGGGGCTTTCAGAGTGATCCCGGGCATCCCACATCTCGACTTGTCCTACATTTAAAATAGTAGAGGTAGTTTATAGGATTTCTCTATACCCAGAGGATAACATAAACTAATATAAACAACTATAAAACCAAAACAATTACATTAGGTTATTGATGATTTTTGAATTCTATTCTCCTACATAGACTAGTCTTACTTCTCTTCTCCTGGGACCGTCAAGCTCTATAAATAGTAGTCTCTGCCATGTTCCTAATGTTAATTTACCATTCTCTACTGGGACTATCTTATCTCCGCCTACTATTACGTTAGCTAAGTGAGCGTGGGCGTTATTATCTATCAGATTATGTCTCCAATGAGCATCTGGTTTAGTTAAAGACTTAAGCATCTCTAAGATATCCTGTCTTAGCCCGCTTTCATACTCATTAATAGCTAGAGCTGCCGTAGTATGAGGTGTATATACTAGTAGTAATCCATTGCCTACATTAGATTCTCTAAGCCAGTTCTCGATCATACTAGTAATATCTATAACCTCGAAGCGACTCCTAGTAGATATATTAAGAGAGCTTCTCAGAATCCTCAAGCAGACCCCTAGGTTTATAATCTCATACTAGACTAAAATGTTCATGCTTTATTTTGATAGTATAGCCTCTCATCATGTCTCTATCGTATTCTATGAGTACAAGTTGGAGAGAAGTACTCCTACTATTATTAATAGTCTAGGTGGAGGTCTGTTTTCTTCCTAATTTTTCGAGGAAATGCTTATAAGCTTAGGAGGAGCCTCGGAAGCAATAAGGAGCAATGCTCCAAGCTTCTCAGAGCTAAAACTAGATGAGAGCCCCCGTGCCGTTAGACTCAACAGCCATCCATGACTCCACGCGGATACCTAAATCCACGTAGGCGAGGTGGAAGTCCCTAGATGTAACATCTAGGGACAAACAGTAGTATAGAGTAGATGGTTGAACTGGTTATGAGTTCTAAATGTATGGCTTATTTCATGTATTAATTGAGGCTTCTCTTATCTTCCTATACCTTATACTAGTTACTTTGATATTTGCTTTTATTAATGTTAATTGTAGTTTATAGTCGTCTGTTGCTACTATTACATCTATGTTCTTATCTTTTAGGTTTAGTGCTAATGCTATTATGCTTATGTCTGTACTACTTAGGTTACCTACTGTTTTTGCTTTCTCAGCAATCTCTACTGCTTTGTCTATGTATCTTTGAGGTGGTTCTATAACCTTTAGTTTTTCCGATTCTAATGCTTTCTCTACTACTTCTTTACTCTCTTTGTCTTTAACTTCTTCTATTACTTGTGGTGTTGTGTAGCATTTTATTATTAGTGGTAGTCCTGCTAAAACTGCTCCTGTATCTACTATTATCGTAGTGTTACCAGTATGTGAGTACTCTTGTGTATAGTTTCTCATAGAAGTTCTCCCACCACCTAAACCTAGCTATTCTAACACTTATAGGGCAGGGTCCTATAGCTATAGTACTACCTGGGCGTAGCTCTTCTACTATTTGACCGTCTAGGCTTAGATATGCTTCATTACTTTGAGCTGTAAGAGATATTTCTATGAGGGAGTCACCTGGGATAACTATAGGTCTGAGGTGTAGCTGTACCGGATTTAATGGGACTACTAGTATAACATTAAGTCTAGGATCTATAATGGGGCCTCCAGCACTAAGCCCATATGCTGTACTCCCAACTGTTGTAGATACTACTACACCATCACCGTCAATTCTCATAGCTGTCTGACCATCTATAGAGACTGTTAATCTAACCATTTTAGCCATCTTAGATATTACTACTGAGTCATTTAGTATACAGTATAGTTTCCTATTATTAGCGTAGACTGATAGTCTAGGGTACTCTATAACCTTATATCTCCCATGTAGGAAATCTTTAACTCTCTCTTCTACCTCATACCTCTCTACATCTAGTAGGAATCCCCTCTTCCCAGCTCTTACACCCATTATTATCGGAGTCTTATCCTGTATCTTTAGGAGGGTTCTAAGTAGTGTGCCGTCGCCGCCAATAACTATAAGCTTCTCAGGTACATAGTCCTGTAGGTTAAACTTACTGTAGTCTGATAAGCTTTTATATTCTACATTCTCTTCTATAAGAAATTTAACATTAAAAGAGTCTAGAACCTTGACAACCTTAAGGGCAACTTCTTCAGCTAAGCTACTCTCACGCTTAACAATTATGCCTATAGGCTCCAATATATAATCCCCAAATTTATGATTTACATAGATGAGGTTAAAAGCTAAAACGAATAGGGTATGCTAAGATAAGAGTTTTAGGATACTTAGCTTAAACTACTAATATTGTTACTTCTAGAACTCCTCCTGTAACTAGCTTATTTATTAAGTCTCTTCTAATCTCTCCTGCAGCTTTACTAGCTCCTATCATTATAGTCTCTGGGCCTATATATGTTGATTTTCTAAATACCATTCTAGTATTATCTGAGAGTATTAGTTTAGGTGATCCTCTCCCAATTACCACATCACATATGTTATTAGTGCATAGTATAGCTATTATCCTAGAATCTTCTCTAGTAATAGCTTCCTTAAACCATTCTGGGAGATCTGATGAAGCTACCTCAGAGCCCACGCCAATTATACAGTCTCCTCTAGTGGTTAAGTAATCCTCTCTAGTTATCTCAAATGTAGATCTATGAGTAGCTCTTATATTAGGGTGACCCTTAGCTCTAAACTTAATACCTCTAGCTATAACCTCTAATATGTCAGAGCTCATAGTAGACTCTAGCCTTGATTAGATTTAGAATTGTAGCTTATTAAGGCTTGATATTAGTGGAGAATCTCTGGTGTTTAGAGATTGAATAAGGGAGATATGTTACTAGTCAATTATACCATAGTAGCATTAGAAGAGGGGAGGGAGAGAGTAGTAGATACGACAATAGAGTCTATAGCTAGAGAAGCTGGAATCTATGATCCTAATAGGACATATAGAGAGGCCACTATAGTATACGGTAAATCACCCCTACTACCTGCAGTAGAGGAGGCTCTAGCAGAGATGAGTGTTGGAGAGAGAAGAGAAATCATAGCTCCCCCAGAAAAAGCTTATGGAGAGAGAAGAGAAGACTTAGTAGTAAGAGTCCCATTAAAGCAACTACAAAGACTCAATATAAGACCGAGAGTAGGAGAAGAGATAGAGATTGGGGGGAGGAGAGGGGTGATAAGTAAGATAACTGAGAGATTCGCCTACATAGATATGAACCATCCACTAGCAGGTAAAACACTAAAAATAACATTAGAAATAATGAAGAAAGTAGAGACTATAGATGATAAAGCTAGAATATTAGCAGCTAGAATGCTAGGCTTACACTACACAAGTGTAGGAGCAGAGTATGATGGGCAGAGTAAAACATTAAAAATTATACTACCACAAGGAGTACTAGGATTAACAGACCTAGAGGCAAGACTATCAGCAATCGCAGCTGATATTTATGAGGTATTAGAGCCAAAGAAGCTACTAATAATAATTGAAGTAGAGTATCCTGAGAAAGTTGAGAAAAGAGAAGAGGGAGGCCAGCCTTCTACTCAACAGTAACATATACTAAAATATATTATCTTAACTCCAGAATCTCCTCGTTGTAACATATTCCTCTTCAGCTCTTATTAGCTCCTCCCAGAATGCTCTCTCTTTCCCTCTAATATAAGCCTCCATAACTCTCCTTGCTCTCTTAGGGCCTACACCGTGGGCCATTAATGCTTTAACTACATAGCCTCCTAGGTCGTATGCGGCGTAGCTCATGTACAGTCCTGCTCTATCCATTACTTCTTCTACTATCTTCTTCTCTTCACTCTGTAGTTTTTCATTCCTTAAATACTTCCTGTAAATCTCTACTGTATTACGTCCCCACTCTGTGTCTGGTAGTGGTGCTAGTGTTAGTTCATTACACTTAGTGCATTTAACTCTCCCTTTAATATCTGAAACTCTCCGTTTAAAGGTGTTACCACATTTGATACATAGTAGTAGTGATTCTTTAGCTTCTATATGCTTCTTCTTAGCTTCTATTATGTAATCTAGTGCTAGCATCTTAATATTTGCTGCAGTATCCCTCCTTATATATGGGTTTCTTAATACTTCTAGTGTTAGGGGTGATGGATCATTTAGACTTACTACAACTGGCTTATCTAAGTTTCTAAGGAATTCTTCTAATGCTTCAAAGTCTAGTTTATCATATATCATCTCTCTTATGGCTTCACGTTCTATTACTGAGTTATTGTAAGCTTCAATTAGCTTCTGTATTAATCCTTGGCGTACATCAGCTTCGGGATCTATAACTCCCATTCTCTTAGCTACATGATAGAATCTAATCATATATGCTTTTGTTGATCTTAGAGAATCATATATTAATGATAATATTATACCCTTATCTAGGCTCTTAGCTTTCTCTAATGCCTCAGCAATAAATTCTCCACTTACACCAGTAGTACTCTTAAATACTATAGCGTAAGGTATATACTTAAATTCTACAGGCTTATACTTCTCCATAAGCTTAGATAGTACTAGTGCTAGGGTAAAGTTACCTTTAGATCCTAAACATACATGTAGTACAGATAAGTTATTAACCTCCTCTATCACGGGACTAGAGTATGTGGGGGTTACACCCCAGAGTTTCCTAGTATTCTCGAGAACATCTATAATTCTAGACTCATACGCTTTAAGCCTCCTAGGTTCTAGTATCTTAGATGACTTAGAGGGATCCTGCATTAGTAGACTCATTAGAGAGCATACTTCTCTAGCAACCTTATAGCTTACGGGTATAAGCTCACCCTCCCATGATGGTATGACGCCCTCAACCTCAGCTATAGGCTTAACAGTTACCCTCTCACTGTCTAAGTCTATGTCTAGAGCTTCCCATATTCTACCAGCTAGTACGAATTTAAATCTATCTGAACTTACCCCTTTAGATTTGAGCATATTAGAGTCTTTAGACTGTAGCAGGATTGTTTCTATAAAAACCTCGCTAACCTCTCCAATCTTAGACTCATCTACTATATTTATAACTTCTAGAGTCCTCTCATCTGGTATCATGGATACGCTATAGAGGTACTTTCTAGATCTCCTTGACTCTCCAATATTACCATTAGAGTCTACATTTAATACCTTAACGCTTGCTAAGTGATTTACTACTCCTCTAACATCATCTATAGATATGTCGCTGAATGTATAGGTTGATGTTAGTATCCTATGTATATCATCTATATTCCTGGCTATACCTCCAACTATCATAGCAACTATCTGGTGGGCCATTGCATCATATGATGTTCTATGGGCTTTAATATCCTCTAGGTCTCCTTTAAGTGTTCTAAAGGCTATGACACCTGATTCTAGGATCTCGAATATGTTATTAATAGTTACTATAACTGCCCTACTAGTCTCTCCCAGCCTATGACCTGCTCTCCCAGCTCTCTGAGTCATAGCTATAACTTGTTTTGGTGAGAGGAACTGCATTACTAGATTAACTCTACCAATATCTATTCCGAGCTCCATACTAGAAGTTGCTACTAGGGCTTTAATCCTCCCCTCTCTAAAATCTCTCTCTATAGACTCTCTAATATCTCTAGATAAGCTACCGTGGTGAACTCCTACACTACTCTCACCTATTATGTTTGAGAGGCTAGAGGCTAGAAGCTCAGCTGTAGATCTAGTATTAGTGAATACTAGGATAGATCCGGGAGTGTTATTAATAATCTCAGCTATTCTCTTAATAGCTTTATCCCAAACTCTATCCTCATTAGTATAATCAACTACATCGACACTAATATCATAGCTTTTAATTTGGCTATCCTCAACTATGCTAACGTATCTACCGTAGGAGAGGAGATTTAAGGCTTCGGTGAGACTCTTCCTAGATAATGTAGCTGATAATCCTATCCTCTGAATTCTCCTCCTAGATATTCTCTGTAGCCTCTCTAATATAACCGTGAGTTCTGCTCCCCTCTCGCTATCTAAGAGCTCATGGACTTCATCTACTATTACCCAGCCTACATTACCCCATATATCTATATAATCTCTAAGTGTCAATAGTAGATTCAGAGATTCTGGAGTAGTTACCATGACATCTGGAGGCTCTCTTAGGAATTTCCTCCTAATACTAGGGCCTGTGTCTCCATGCCTTACTAATACTCTAAATCCTAGAGATTCACATAGCTTCGATATCCTATAAGCTATATCTCTATTTAGGGCTCTAAGGGGTGTAATATAGATTAGTTTAATGTAGTTGCCTAAGGTACCTTTATCTCTTTCACTTAGCATAAGTGAGAGTACAGGTATTAATGCTGCTTCAGTCTTACCACTACCAGTAGGGGCTACGATTATAGTGTTATAGCCTGAGAGTATTGGGGGGATAGCTTTCTCCTGTATCGGGAATAGTCTAGTATAGCCTAGTTTTAATAAAATATCTCTAATCTTTGGGTGAAGCATGCTAGCATTATCCAATAGTTATTATCCCTAAACTTAGTAGTAACCCTTAACCTTTTAATATGTTTCCTTTTAGCTCATAGATTATATTGGGGGAAGGGTATAGCTTGTAGTTTAAGGAACTATCTTAAATTTACTATTATAACAGCATTATTCACCATACTCCTTTATCTAGCTTACCTCAGTATTATAGGTTATACTCTACCACCTAGTACGGGATTAACATCGTTGATTGCTATTACAGCTCAGATTATATCAATTCTAGTTATTACTCTTATTTCTATGATAATCATAGTTTATACTACTAGAAGCTTTATAATAGCTGTTCCTGCAGCCACAAGTTTTGTCTTGTTAGCAAGCTTTAATCCTAGACTTCAGCTAGCTATTTTAATACTCGTAGCTATATCAACTATTATTGCTATATTCTCTGCAATCATCATATATAGGGGTAAATTTGGGGAGCCTTTAACTGATATACTTAAGGGTCCTACTAGGTGGTCCCCTACAGTTCTGGCACTTACAGCATTAATACTCTATATTATCGATGCTATTATCTTAGGTAGATTTCAATGTCCCCTAAAAATCTTATACTATTCTACTTCTCTAATATCATCTATTATAGGAGCATCTATATCTACAAAACCCTACGAGTCTATAGGATTAGGGCTAATATCGGGTTTAGGGCCTGTAGGATTAACTATAACATTAGCTTATGCCTCATTTAAGCCTCTTGATCCCCCTAAGTGTAATGGGTTAGATATTGGGGAGCTCGTAGGCTTTAGTAGCTTCTCATCAGTAACTAGAGCTCTACTTAGAACTAGAGTAGGGGACTGGAGACAGAAGATTATAGCGTGCTCAGCATACTCGAAAGCTGTATTAGAACTAGAAGAACCGTGGATACTATGGGTTTATGGTAGAAGATCTAGAATTGTAAGTGAGAGTATAGCTAGGAGACTAGATGGAGCCCTAATAATTAATTTAGGAGCTCCAAAAGCAGCTATAGAGGATATAGAGGATAGGATTAGGAGCATATTAGAGGAGATTAGAAGCGGAAATATAGCAGAAGTTAGCGTAGGGGGATTAGAGCCTGTAGAAGTTAGGGTAGCTCTAACACTAAGCATTTACGACTACATAGAGAGGCTTGGGATAGAGAATATTGTTATAGATCTCGAGGGAGTTAACATAGACACCAATAATATATTTAGGCTAGTATTTGAGGCTGTAAGGAGAGCTAAGAGAGTAATAGTATCTCTACCAGACATACCGTGGACTGAGCCTAGAATATCTCCTAGAGGCCCAGCTAAATCATCTGGATTTATAATAGCAGGCTTAGCGGACCCTAAACAGGCAGACTCTCTAGCTAATGCCTTGGCTCCAAGTAATGCTGAAGATCTTAGAGATATTATGATTAAGGGGTCTACCCTAGTAGGATTCCCGGGATGTGATAATAGGTTGATTGTTTTTAATTTAAAATAAAATAACCTGTATACTATTCAGGTTAGATCCTGTAGGTCCAGTCTTTACTAGACCTCCAGCTTTTAATAGTACAGTATATGTATCATTATCTTCTAGAACCTTATATGGATCGTAGCCTAGACTCCTAACATTATCTACTATAGCTGGGGATATAATAGCTCCAGCAGCATCTGTAACTCCATCTATTCCATCTGTATCCATTGATAATATTACTGCTTCCTCTCTAACACCCCAATATCTCATTGATAGAGCCCATGAGAATGCTAGCTCCATATTCCTGCCACCTCTACCCTTACCCTTAACCCTCACAGTAGTCTCGCCTCCAGCTAGGATAGCTCCAGGTTTAGCTATAGGTATCCCCCTACTCATAGCCTCTAATGTTATAGATGCTAGAGCTCTCCCAACTTCTCTAGCCTCACCTTCAAGCCTAGACGTTAGTATTATAGTATTGAATCCTTGAGATTTAAGCTTAGACTCTAATCCTCTTAAGACATCAATATTCCCGGCTATGAGTTCATTTCTAGTCTTAGATAAGATTTGCGAGCCTGGCTTAGGAGTCTCCTCTCTTAATCCTCTAGAGCCTTCATTAAGGAATCTTAAAACTCTATCTGGGATAATGCCTGCTAGATTATACCTTAATATTACTCCTAGAGCATCACTAAAAGTTGTAGGATCAGCTACTGTAGGTCCAGAGCCTATAACATCTAGAATATCCCCTGGAACATCACTAGCATATAATCCTAAAACCTCTCCAGGATAAGCTGTTGCAGCTAGCCTACCGCCTTTAATTGCTGAGAGGTGTTTCCTAACAGAGTTAATCTCATGGATAGATGCGCCACATGTAAGGAGGTGCCTAGTAGTTTCCCTAATATCATCTAGTGTTAGAGGATCTAGAGGCTTCTCCACCAGTGCTGAGGCTCCACCAGAGACTAATACTATAAGCCTACTATTACGAGAAGCTCTAGCCCACTCTAAGACAGCCTCACCAGCTCTTAAGCTAGACTCATCAGGGATAGGGTGGCTGGCTTCAATAACCTCTAAACCCTCAATTCTCCTAGATAAACCTCTAATAGTAACAATTACACCACCATCAAAGCTATAAGAGCCTAGCAACCCGCTAACCATCGGAATAGATGCTTTACCCATACCAATTACAACACCTCTACTCCAACCTGATCTATGAAAAGCCTCTCTAACTCTCCAATCAAGCCTAGAAAGCTCTACAATATAACTAACTAAACTCCAAGCAATAGAATCTAGGTTCATACCGACACCACAAATACTATATCCTATCTAGAAAAATAAATTATTCTAATTAAATAAAGTTAATTAAATGCATTTTGAGATGCTTATAGAAGGTTAATCCTAGTCTGAATTCTTACTATATTTACGGCAAAGGTATAGTGTAAGTAAGATACTTAAGGTATATCGTTTCTTATTTAAAGTTATAAAAGGGGTTGATTATAGCATGTAGAGGGGGTTAAATAGTTTGAGTAAGTATGCTAGGTTACTTGTTCCCGGTAGGTTCCAGCCTCCCCACTATGGCCATATAAGTACTATTAAGTATGCTTTAAAGCTTGCTGATGAGGTTATTGTTGTTGTTGGCTCTGCTCAGGAGTCTTACACGTTATCTAACCCTCTCACAGCAGGTGAGAGGGTACTACTACTTAGGAAGGTTTTATCTCATGAGCTGGGAGATGATTACTATAGGGTCTATATTGTCCCCGTTATGGATATTAAAATGCATAAGGTTTGGGTTCAGTACCTTAGAATGCTACTACCACCTTTTGATGGTGTTGTTTCAGGTAATGAGCTTGTATTAATGCTTTTCGAGGATATGGGTTTAGCCGCACTTAAGCCTTCACTCTACAAGCCTGATGTTTGTAATGGTAGTATTATTAGAGATTTAGTAGCTAGAGGGGGTAACTGGTGGGAGTGTGTACCTAAAGTTATAATGAACGACTTAGAGAATATAGGGTTTACATTGAGAGTTAAGAGGCTTGCAGGTGTTAATATTGAGGCTAGTAGAGATTGATGGCTCTATGGGTGAGGGAGGAGGACAGATTCTTAGAACAGCTATAGCGTTATCAGCTATAACAGGTAAGCCTATAAGGATCTATAATATTAGGGTTAAGAGGGATAATCCTGGGCTTAGACCACAGCATCTTACAGCTGTTAAGGCTATAGCATTACTCTGTAATGGTAAAGTTAAGGGAGCAGAGATTGGGAGTTTAACTTTAGAATTCTACCCAGGTACTATCCGTGGAGGTAACTACGTCTTCGATGTGGGGACTGCTGGTAGCATATCACTAGTCCTACAGGCTATCCTACCAGTCTTAGCATTTGCAGATACGAGAGTAATAGTTAAGATTAGGGGAGGAACAGATGTCCCAATGGCCCCTACGATAGATTATATGAGGGAAGTCTTATCTAGGCTAGTATCTAGTCTAGGCTACCAGTTCAATATTCATGTAGAGAAAAGAGGACACTACCCTAAGGGGGGAGGTTTAGTATTAACTACTATAGAGAATCCACCACAAGAATTTAAGCCTAGAGATTTCATTGAGAAGGGCGAGTTAAAGAGTATAAATATTAGGAGTCATGCCGTAAAACTTCCTAGACATGTCTCTGAGAGGCAGGCTAAATCAGCTAGTAGTATTATAAGAGAGAAGCTTAGAGTAGAGCCTATAGTAGAGTTAGAGTACTATGAGGAAGGAAAAGATCCACACCTAGGACCTGGAAGTGGGGTAACAGTATGGGCTATATTCCAGAATACTGTAATAGGATCTGATAGCCTAGGAGCTCCAGGTAAGAGAGCAGAAATTGTAGGAGAAGAGGCAAGCAAGAAACTAATAGAAGATATAAGTACTGGTGCAGCCCTAGATAGACATGCATCTGATATGATACCACTATACTTATCACTAGCAAAAGGCACATCAACAATATATGGAGCTATGCTAACATTACATACCATAACAGTCTTAAACCTCCTAAAACTAATACTAGAAGATTACGATTATAAGATACTAGAGGGAGGAGAGAATAAGCCTTTTAAAGCGGTAATAAAGAGTTCTGGTGTCTAGAAGGTAAACTAAATAGAACATTTCTAATCAAACTCATATTAACGTTAACAGTCCTCAGTTTATAGATATAGTGTAGTAACCATCTCCTACCGTTTCCCGTCCTAGGTTTTTGGTGCGTGTCACCGCTTTTTCCCTAAGCTCCCTTCCCACTGTCTGCCATGGGTCTCGGAAACTTAGGGTCACAAAAAGGAAGTAGTAGCTACAAAAATAGCCA
>JAUQQR010000033.1:5127-13641 GCA_030549835.1 Thermoproteota archaeon | reverse complement strand
GGATGGGTTGTGCCTCTTGTCCCACTATTCGCAGTGGCTGCCTAGCCACTCTACGCGGGGGTCCCGGGTACCATTTGAGCCTAACGGCACAAGGGCTCACATCTAGTTTTTATCTTTAGGATAGGATGAGGGAATAAATCTTATAAACATTACCTCCCTAGTAGAGTAGTACTTCTCCAAAAATCCTACAAAAACCCTTATAAACCTAACGCACTAAAACAGCTATCAACCCTAGTTACTATAAGTGTTCAGATTAAGAGGAAACTCCATCTCAGCAACGGATAGGTAGCTCGAAGCAGGCTCAGTAGCTTCTACTGACATAGCCTCAGAAGCTGAGGAAAAGTATGTGTTGATATAGGTGACACTGTAATTACTATAACTAGTTATAGTTCCTCTATCATCTTGAATATCTCTCTTAGTGCACTTACACGTGGATTCTTATAGTTTATCTCGTATAATCTAAGTCTTCCGTATCTCCTCTCCTCGACTATGCCGTGTTTCTTCAATATTTCTAGGTATTCTATAAGCTTCTTATGGTTTAATCCTGTTTCTCTAGCTAATCTAGTTATTGTTGATTGGCCTTCTTTGAGTAGTATTTTTAGTAGCCTCACTCTACCCCTACTTGAGAATAATTCTTCTATATCCATTGCCTTTAGCTCCTCTGTTTTAACCTATCTAGTAGTATTGATTCTAGGACTTCTTTTACTCTATCAGCTGGCATTTCTGGTGGTAGTCTTATTATGCTTGTTCTACCTCTCATACCTTTACTTGATGGTTTTAAGTCTATTAATCCTAGTGTTGATAGGTTTTTAATGTATGTATGGAATTGTGTGTGTCCTCTAGGTGTTTCTCCGTAGTGCTGGGAGAGCTCTTCATATTTAATCTTTAAGTCTCCTGTTGTAGTCCACTCACCCTTCTCTATAATTTCATTTGTCAACGCTAGTAGTATTAGGATCTCATGTGTAGATAGTGATCTAAGCTCGTCTAGTGGTATATATGCTAGTGCATACTCTGATAATGCTCTCCTAACATGGCTCTCCTCAATCCTCGTTGCCCCCTTTGCTTCAGCAATCTCTGCAGCCATTCTTAAAGCTAGTATTGCCTTCCTAGCACTACCATCTCCACCCTTATCTTCTCCGAAATAGTCTGCTATCATGTCTAAATAGTAGTCATCCCATACCCCAGGCTCTAACCCCTCCTCAGCTCTCTGTAATAGTATTGTTTTAAGCTCGCTACTAGTATATGCTTTTAAGTGTATCCTAAAACCTATCTGACTCTCAATCTGTGGTATCCTCTCCCTCATATAAGACATTACTCTATGATCACTAGCTACAAGTAAGAAGCTAACTCTACTAATCCCATCTTTAGATGGAATCTCCTCATATACTCTAAGTAGCGTGTATAGATCATCATCTGATATCTTAGGAGATAATAGTAGGCTCTGGAACTCATCTAGGGTTATGAGGGTGAAAGTATCTCTAATATATAAATGGTCTACTATAGCCTTTAATACCTCAATAGCTGAGCTCCCTCTAACACTAATATTTAGGTTTAACTGATCAGCAATTATGGATAGTATTTGATGTAGAGTTGGGGCACCAAATGTATTAATGTATATGGATTTAAAGTTAACACCTATCCTCCGAGTTATATCTTCTAAGTTCTTGCCAACATACCATGCTACAGTAGTCTTACCAATACCAACTCTACCTATAGAACCATATATTAATGATACATCCGTAAACCCCGATATCTCCTCTAGCCTAGCCTTATACCTTGATATTAGGAGTGATGCCTCCATATCTCTAACTAGGAGTTTTCTAGGTTTATAGCTTTCATCAAATACTATCCTATCTCTAAATACTCTACTCGGCACTTTCAGCTCACCCAGACTCCTATTCTATAGTGTGGTGAAAGTAAAATTTAAAATTGTATCCTAAGCGATACTTAAGAGAATACAGTTAAGACCACATCTCCTAGTATTACCATATGAGAGTACTACTATATTATCTATACTCTCAATAACTAGTACTCTACTAGCTCTACTTAAAACCTTGAAGCCTAGGCTCTCAATCTTAGAGGTTAGCTCTCTACTACTATAGAGGTTCTTTCCAGATCCTCTAAGATTAGCTATTAGCCTGATATTATTCCTAGTCAACCCGTCTAATAGCCTTGTGATTGCATTATCTATATCACTTCTACTAGAAGCAACTAGTACTACTAGTGCTGGTATTAGCCTAGACATGAATGAGAACTCAGCCTTAGAGGCCGCTCTACTAATAGTTCTAGCATCCAATCTATCTGATAATATAACTAGTACTCCCTGAAACCTAGTTTTCTCAATAATAACACTTTCATCTAAGGGGATTAAGGCGTCATATAGTTCTTCTATAAGCCAACTCTCTCTCTTAGGCTTACTAATAGCTATACCTTTGATGAACTCGGGCATAAGCTTGTTAGGGGGCATATGTTACACCTAGGGTTTCTAGCTCTACAATACCTCCTACCTAGGGCTATTATTAATCTATGAGCTTCCTCAGCTATATCTGGACCAAAGAAATCTAGTAGCGCCCTAGATACAGTCTCATAGTCTCTCTTCGAGGCTAACCCCCACCTTAAAGCTACCCTCATAGCATGAGTATCTACAGCAAATACTGGAGCTCTCCTAGCTAGAGATAAGAATACATCAATAGTCTTAAACCCTACGCCCTCAACTCTCAGTAGCTCTTCTCTAAGCCTCATAGGATCTTCTCTGGCTAAATACTCCTCTCCACCTCTGGACGCTATAAACTCTGCAACTCTCTTAATAGTCTCAGCCTTCCTCCTCCATAATCCAGCTTTCCTTATAGCATCACCTATCTCTTCAACACTAGCTCTAAGAATATCCTCAATTCTAACCCCGACCCTACTCTTAAGACTCATGAAAGCCTCTATAGAGTTCTTATCATTAGTATTCTGGCTTAAAATAGTACCTACGAGAACTGGAAAGTAGCCTCCCCCTACTTTATCAGCTACAAGAGCTACATACTCTCTCCAATCTACATTTAATGATTTACTTAGTATCCTATAAACCTCAACCCCACTAGCCTTCTCAGCAATACTACTAGTAGGTTTCAATATAGCACCCATAGTTAAATTTTAAAGTTAGAAGTAGATATTAATGTTATATAGGGTTGACGCTTGAGTAAGTGTGTAGCCGGCTTCGAACACTTAGAGCATACAGCCGACGTACTAATAGAGGCTAGAGGTTCTAGTCTAAGTGAAGCCCTAGAGATGGCGGCTCTAGCAACATATGAGGTTATGACTGATACTAAGCTAGTAGAGCCTAGAGTTAGAGTAGATATAGAAGTTGAAGGATTAGACATCTTTAACATACTATATAGGTGGATTGAGGAGCTAATAACATATACAGACTCGGAGAGACTAGTATTTAGTAAGTTTAAAGTTCACTACATAAAACTAGATCAAGATCACGCTAAGATTAAAGCTGAAGCATGGGGAGAAGAGTTTAACCCAGATAAGCACCCTAGTAGAACAGTTGTGAAAGCTATGACATACTCCCAGATGTCATTCATAGAAGAAGATAGATGCTGGAAGATAGCATTTGTAGTAGATATATAGGTATATAGGCTATTATTCTATCCTCCTTCTATAGGCATTCTCAATAAGCCATATAATTGTATATGTAGCAATACCTGTAGCTGATAATAGTATGACTCCAGCGTATACTCCAGCATAATCTAGCCTATGCCAGCTCTCCTCAATATATGCTCCTACTCCACCAGTTAACACGAAACTTTCAGCTATAAATACTACAGCATAGGCTGTACTAGTAGCTATCCTAAGCCCCGTCAACAGGCCTGGGATTATTGATGGAATTATAACGTATCTAAGCTTATGGTAGAAGGATCCACCCATAGTTTCAATTAAATACTCATAGTCTCTAGGCGTCCTAAGAGACCACTCCATAGTAGATATCGCTATAGGGTAGAATACTATAAGTGATATAACGCCAATCTTACTATACTCTACTCCTAAAATCCAGAGTAATATTGGTATGAGTGTTACATGCGGTATAGGATATGTTGCTAGTATTACTGGCCTAAGAATCTTATACCCTAAGCTTACCCTAGCCGATATTAGACCTAATACTACTCCAGATATTAGGGCTAGTAGAATCGATAATAATACTCTCCTCATAGTTATCATGAGGTCTTCAAGCAGTCTCCCCTGGGATAGCTCAATGTAAAGTTTAGAGAGTATACTCTCAACTCTAGGCACATAGGGTTTCACAGTAGTTAGTGCTATGAGCTCCCATAGCGTGCTTACCAACATTAACGCTATAATAATATATCCTATACTCTTTAATGCCGGTAGTATAACTTTATTATCCTCCTTGACTGAGACCAAGCCTCTTCTCCTCCAGAGAGAACTTCTACTATGCTAGCAGGCCTCCCAGACATTATGTATATCATATCAGCTATTATTAATGCCTCACTAATATCATGGGTTGCTGTGATTACAAGCCTTTCTCTAGATACTTCTCTTAAGATCCCCCATATAATCTCTCTCCCGGCTGGATCAATGTTAGCTGTAGGCTCATCTAACAGTAGTATTGGAGTATTTGATGCTAGAGCTCTAGCAATAGCAACCCTCTTTCTCTCACCTCCAGATAGCTTCTTAGGGTATCTACTAGATAAGTGTAGAGTATCTGTAGCCTCTAGAGCCTTTAATACCCTCATTCTCCTCACATCACCATTAACACCAGCTATTCTTAGGGGGAGCTCTACATTACCATAGACTGTGAGCCATGGTAAGAGCTCATTATCTTGAGGTATGTATGCTATACTACCCTTAAGTATAGACTCCCCATTGAATAGTATAGATCCGCTATGTGGTCTAATAATTCCAGCTATTAGCTTTAATAGCGTAGACTTGCCAACACCATTAGGTCCTAGTATGACGTTCAGCCTACTGCCTTTAAACTCTACACTAAAACCATTAAATATAACGTTTGAGTCGTAGCCGAAAGTTAAATCTCTTACCTCTAACCTCATCTACTAGACACCAATACTAGATCTTCGTATCTCAAAGGCTTAGATATTAAGGCTCTCTCTAGAAGCCATGACTTGACTAATTCAAAGTTATCTCTAGGATAATCAACAATGCTACCTCTCCATTCTGGAAGCCATCTACCTCTAAGCTCTTCGGGTATATAGATCTTCTCCTCTATAATACTACGGTACTTCTCAGGGTTAGCCTTATATAGTGATAATGCCTCATTTAAAGCATCTCTAAGCCTCATCATGACACCTATATCTGCTATGTCTCCTCTAGCAATAATAATGCTAATAGTTATAGGTACACCTAGAATCCTATCATCAGCTATAAGCCTAGCACCCTTAGTAATAGCTAGTGTACCCCAGGGATCTGGGAGTACTGCTGCCTCAACTCTACCCTCAAGCAACAACTGGAATCTAACAGGTATAGATGGGACATCAATCCACTCTACAGACTTAGGGTCAATATTTAAACCCTCAACAATATGCCATGCAGCAAACTCTATAATAGTATTTCTAGATATAGCTATACTCCTCGGAACACTAATAGTAGAGCCTGGCGGGGCTAGGAGGTAGAATAAGCCATCCTCAGGATACTCTCCTAAGAGGAGACTAATAATCCTAACATTAACTCCTCTATCAGCCAATATTAGAGTAGTTATTGGATCATTAAGGGCAACATCTATTAAGCCAGCCATAAAAGCAGCATCTCTATCCCTAGCAGATCCATACATTACAATACTAACATTCAAGCCATACTTAGCATATAAGTCCTCATACTCAGCTACTATGAATGGTATAGCATCAATTATCGGCAACAACCCAACTCTTAAACTAATAGCCTCTTTAGGGTACCCGCTAGTGACACTATCTTCACGAAACTCTAAAACAATAAATAATAGGATGGAAGCAATAACTAGTAAAGCTAAGATTAGCATAGCTAACCTAGCCTTCACCTAGTAGCACCATACACACATTAGATATCGAGATTTAAATATCCGTTTAAATATTTACTAACATATTATGCTTTTGAAGAATAAAATCGCTATACTTACGTTTATAGGTGTTATCATAGACTAGAAGCTCGGAGGTATACTAGCTTGGTATTTAAGGATTTAAGGGAAGCGATAAGAGAAATTGATAAGTGGGGCCTCCTACGCAGGGTTAATGTCCCAGTTAATCCTGAACTAGAGGTTGCTGAGATAGCTAGGAGAGTAATGTATTCTAGGGGTCCAACACTATTATTTGAGAATATTAAGGGATTCCCTGGTTGGCGTATGGCTACAAACCTATTTAGAGATATTGATACTATTAAGAGGCTTCTCAACGTAGATAGACTTGAAGATATTGGAGAGAGGCTTATAAAACCACTAACAACACCTCCACCACTAGGTTTAACTGATAAGATACAAAGCCTATATGACGTCATAAAGATTGGAATGTATACTCCTAGGAAGACTAGTAGAGGTTTATTCATGGATAATACTATTGAGAGAGATGGCTTCGACAAGACACCAATACCTAAAATATGGCCTCTAGATGCTGGAAGGTATATCACTTACGGCCTAGTACTCAGTAGAGATCCAGAGAGTGGAGTAAGTAATATGGGTGTCTATAGGGTTCAAATAATTGATGGTAATAGAGCTATCATGCACTGGCAAATACATAAGAGAGGTCATATGGCATGGTGGAAGGCTAAGAAGACTAAACTTAAGAGTGTTAGGGTCGCTATAGCTGTAGGCTCAGACCCCGGGACTATGCTTACGGGAGCTCTCCCAGTACCATATCCTCTTGATAAGCTCCTATTTGCATCAGTTGTTAGAGGTTCACCTTTAGATGTTGTAGACCTAGACGGAGTACTAGTCCCCTCTAATAGTGAGGTTGTATACGTTGGAGAAGTTGATACTGAGACTTTACTAGATGAGGGTCCATTCGGAGACCATACTGGATACTATACTCCTCCAGCAAAGTACCCACTATTTAAGCTTGAGAGAGTATACTATAGAGATGACCCAATATTCTACTTTACAGTTGTAGGTAAGCCCATACTAGAAGATGCCTGGATTGGGAAAGCTGCCGAGAGAATATTCCTCCCATTCATGAGGATGCTTATGCCTGAGATTGTTGATGTTAACCTCCCACCTGAAGGATTATTTACTGGGGGTATAGCCATCGTATCTATAAGGAAGATCTATCCAGGGCATGCTAAGAAAGTAATGCTGGGATTATGGGGTTTAGGGTTATTCTCTTTAGTTAAAGTCATAATTGTAGTTGATCATGACGTTAACGTTCACGATATTGGTCAAGTATTCTATGCTATAAGTACGTGCGTAGACCCGCAGAGAGACGTCCTAGTTATACCCCATGCTGTTACAGACGAGCTAGACCATACAGCTATGGAGGGCGGTTATGGGTCTAAGCTTGGTATAGATGCTACTAGGAAGATGAAAGTAGAGAATTATGGTAGAGATTGGCCTATTGAAGTTGAACCAGACCCTGAGACTATTAAACTAGTAGACTCTAGGTGGAGAGAGTATGGTATCAGCTAAAATAAGCATATACTGGAAGCTATTAAGGCCTAAAACAGCACTATCTACAGTGCTCGCAGCGTTAGGTGGAGCATTCTACTTAGGGTTGCCGACAGGATTCAACTATATAATCCTATTACTAGTTGTTATTGGTGTAGCATTAGCACATCTTAGCATAAATGCTTTAAACGACTACCTAGACTATAGGAGTGGCTTAGATACTCTAACGCCACGTACACCCTTTAGTGGTGGATCTAAAGTCCTCGTAGATAAATTATTAGATCCTAGAGAAGCGTTACTACTATCTCTAACACTACTAGCTATAGCATCTATTACTGGATTAATAATCACATTATTTAGAGGACTCTTAATTCTAATCTTAGCATTTATTGGTGCATTCATAATATTAACATATAATAACCTATGGGTTAAGATAGCTCTTGGAGAGTTTATGGTACTAGTTAAGGGTATATTAGTATTCCTAGGTAGTATGTATGCTGTACATGGCTTAATAAGATATGATGTAGTGCTAGTAGGAGTAGTTTATGGTCTAGTCTCTGTAGTGGTATTGTATGCTAACTTCATACCGGATATAGAGGCTGATAGAGCTATAGGTAGAAGAACAATACCATCTATACTAGGAGAGTATGCTTGGGTAGGCTATACGCTAATAATCTCTACACTAATAGCCCTAATAGTATTATTAGTTGCCATGAATATGCTACCATATACATCACTATTAGCTGTAGTGCCCGGGATGCTACTATTTAAAGTAGCCTCAACCCTTAAGAGAGCTAAGAGACTAGAAGATTTAGTAGAATCTCTTAGAGTAAATACTATAGCATGTAGGGGTATAGATACTCTAATCACATTAGCGATTATAGCTAGAGCTCTAATAATATGAGTATATTAAGGTAATATTAATT
>JAUQQR010000033.1:0-5027 GCA_030549835.1 Thermoproteota archaeon | reverse complement strand
TATGAGTATATTAAGGTAATATTAATTACTTAATACTTATATACCTAGAGAGGTATTGACATTTAGGGTGTAATGCGTGTCTGGTAAGAGAGTTGTTGTAGGCTCAGATGATCTATACCCATCAGCAAGATTTGCCGTAGAATACTTGAAGAGTAAGGGCTTCGAAGTTATAACTGTAGGTTCTGTTGAGAGTGGTAAGCCCGAGTCTTGGGTTAAAGTAGCTATTCAGGCTGCAGAAATGGTTTCTAGAGGTGAAGCAGACTGGGGTATACTTGTATGCTATACTGGTACTGGCGTATCAATAGCAGCTAATAAAGTTAAGGGTATTAGGGCTGCTCTAGCAAATGATGCACAGACAGCTAGAGGTGCTAGGCTATGGAATGATGCGAATATCCTAGCAATGAGTGGTAGACTAGTTACAGAGATTGTAGCTAGAGAGATTATAGATGCATGGTTATCAGTAAATGAGATTGACCTATCTGAGAGAGATAATATAGAGACTCTCAAGAAATACGACTCTGAAAGAGGATAAAATAATTTGAGTAGATATAGCGAGAAGCTACTGAAGGGGACAGTACTATTATCAGCAGGTTCTATAATATCACTAGTTATAGCAGCTGCTGGTAGCATAATTATAGCTAGACTACTAGGCCCTGAGAACTATGGGCTAATAGGTATGTCCATGATACTACCAAACTTAATGCTAGCGCTAACAGATCTGGGAATCAATACGGCTCTCACGAGATACTCATCTATAAGAGATTCAAGTATGAAGACTATAGTAGTTTCTGGGCTAACACTTAAAATAATATTATCGCTACTATCAGCACTCATAGTTTACATTACAGCGCCATACGTAGCTAAAGCTCTAGGTAGACCATATATTGAGCCATATATCAAACTTTTATCAATATTTACACTGGCATCCCTACTATATGGAGCTCTAAACTCAATACTGATAGGCTACGGGCTTTACGCGTTAAGCTCGATATCTCAAGTAATACTAACAATTATAAGGGTCTCATCAGCAGTTCTACTGGTAATTCTAGGTTACGGGGTTACTGGAGCCATCTTGGGCCACGTCATAGCATGGCTCTTAACTACTATACCACTACTCGTCTATACATTAAAGCTTATAGGTTTACCTTTAACTATTAGCTTGAGATCTATAAGAGAACTATTACACTACGGTATACCACTACATCTACCCGTGGTTATTAGTATACCATTAGGTCAACTATACTATAGTATAATGGTTAGAGTATCTAGCGACTGGGAGATTGGTAATCTTAGCGTAGCACAGAACTTTCTAGCTCCATTAAATGCCATAGGTGGAGCTATAGGTATGAGCCTACTATCAATTCTACCATCACTTACTAGCTCTAACGAGATGAGCATAGTAACTAGTAAGGCTATAAGAATTACATCACTCATTATGCCAGCTTTAGCTTGTGGCGTCATAATCGTATCTGAGCCTCTAATCTTAACACTCTACGGCCCAAACTATACTATGAGTCCCCTATATACATCTCTACTAGTCCTAGCCTTCCTATATGCCCCACTAGGATCCCTAGTTTGGGGTTCATACTTTCCTAGCATAGGGAGAACAGATATTAGCCTACGTATATCTCTAGTTGGGACAGCTATAGGCATACCAGTATATGTTACATTAACGATACTAGCGGGGGTTATTGGGTATATCGTGTCAGGATTATTAGTAGGTTTAGTTCAGTCAATATATGCTCTAAGCATAGCTAGGAGTCTCGGTACAAGAGTTGACCTGAAGAGTAATACTGTAATGCTAGCATCAAGTATACTAGCATTAACATCAGCTCTCCCAATAATACTCATAGTAAATAATCTCATACTAGAGTTTATTATAGCAGCAACAGTATACACTATAGTATTAGCATTAACAACTCCAATAATAGCAGGAGAAGATACTTTAAAAGAGATCTCTCAAGCAATAATAAAGACTAAGCTCATAGGGCCAATAACAGCATCACTTCTAAATGTAGATATAAAGATAGCCATGAAGATATGGGGATTAGAAGAGAAGTCATCTAAATAATTATAGTTCTCCTCACTACACTATTCTAATCTATTATATTGAATTATGTAGTTAATAAATCTATTCACTGCTTAATACAGTTGACTTACTAAATTTATAGTTAAGCTTATATCTCTTGATAATTAATGTTTTTGAAATAGTATAGGATAGAGGTGGGATTATTAATTGGGAGTTAGAGTTAGGGCTTATTGTAGTTCAGCTAATTTAGGTTCTGGCTTTGATATTTTAGCTATATCCCTAAACTCATTCTATGATGAGGTCGAAGTTGAAGTCTATGATGGTAGTGGTAATATTAGGATTATAGGGGTCTACGGACCCTATGCTAACTCTGTCCCCAGTAATAATGATAATATCATAGTCTATGCTGCTAGGAAGCTACTCTCTAGGTTTAATATTAGTAATGTCAATGTCGATATTAGGCTGTGGAAGGGTATCCCTGTGAGTAGTGGTCTTGGGAGTAGTGGTGCTTCTAGTGTTGCTGTTATTAAGGCTCTAAGTGAAGCTTTAAACTTAAAACTCGACTCTATGACTATAGCTGAGCTTGGAGGTCTTTCAGAGGAGTTTGTGGCCGGAGATCCACACTTTGATAATAGCACGGCTTCTGCTGTAGGTGGCCTAGTAATACTAGTCTCTAATAAGCCTCCAATCAAGGCTCGTAGGCTTAATACCAATTATAGCTTCATACTATCTGTTCCAAGTGTTAAGCCAATTCAAGGTAAAACTAGGGTTATGAGGGAGGTTCTTCCTAAAAGTATAAACTTAAGGCTTCATGTTGAGTCGATGGCTAGACTAGCATCTCTAATATACGGGTTGATATATGAGGATGACTACGCCCTATCACTAGGCTTAGATGACGTTATAGTTGAGCCTGCTAGATCTAAATTCATACCATGCTATGATATTATTAGAGAGTATTCGAGGAAAGCTGGCGCTATAGGCTCAGTTATAAGTGGGGCTGGGCCTAGTATGCTAACAGTCACCCGCCATAGCAGGGTAACAGAGGTTATTAGGTCTTTAGAGAGAGCTTATAGAAATTGTGGCATTGAAGCTACTATAGTACAAGCAGATATAGCTCCAGGAGCTCACATCGTGGGAGGTGATTAGTGTGGGTAAAGCTACTGAAGCTATACACGGCCACGAGTTTAGAGATGAGGTCTCGGGGGCATTCATTCCACCAATATACTTAACAGCTATATTTGAGCAGAGAGGAGAGACTAGGCTAACAGATAGGGGTACTGAGCTTAAGTATAGTAGAGAAGAGAATCCTACGGTTAGAGCTTTAGAGAAGGTAATAGCAAAACTTGAAGGTGGAAGTGATGCCCTAGCATTTAATAGTGGTATGGCTGCTATATCAGCAGTAATACTAGGTCTAGTTAAGAGAGACTATAAGATACTAGTACCAATAGAGTCCTACGGTACGAGCCTAGAACTAATTCAGAGTCTAGGTGAGAAGATAGGATTTAAAATTAAACTCTCATGGCCCGAGACTGAGGCTATTATAGCTGATATAGTCTCAGAGAAGCCAGATATAGTATTTATAGAGTCTATGACAAATCCAACACTTAGAGTCCTAGATGTTAGTGAAATATGTAAAGTATGCTTAGAGGAAGCATGCTGGGTTATAGTTGATAACACATTCACAACTCCAATACTATTAAACCCATTAAAATACGGGTCCATAGCTATAGTTCATAGCACTACAAAATATATTGCAGGCCACAATGACGTAGTAGGTGGAGCTATAGTATCTAATGAATCATACATTAAATACTTCTGGGATTGGAGGAGAATGCTTGGAAGCATAATGCAGCCTTTTGAGGCATACCTCACAATTAGAGGTTTGAAAACCCTAAATATTAGAGTTGAGAGATCATCGACAACAGCAAAAGTTATAGCTGAGTATCTTAGTGATCATAGTAGAGTAGAAGATGTCTATTATCCAGGATTAAATTCAAGCCCATATAATATTATAGCTAAAAGAATATTCCAGAAAGATCTCTATGGAGGAGTGGTTTCATTTAAAGTTAAAGGTGGTAGAGATGAAGCATTAAAAGTCTTAAGAAAGGTTAAGATTATTAAACCATCACCTAGCCTAGGAGGACCAGAGTCTCTACTAACTTATCCAGTAATAAGTGCTTCTAGATATATACCTGAAGATGCAAGACGCAAATTAGGAATAACTGATAACTTATTAAGATTATCTGTAGGCTTAGAGGATTCTGAAGATTTAATAGAAGATTTATCACAAGCATTAGAGTAAATAGAGTATTTAATTATTGATTATACTACACTACCATGTAGAACTCGGAGAGTTTAAATTTAATTATGTAATATATTTAGCTTGCTCCAAGTATCATAGTTTAGTGGACATCCTGGGTCTGACCCTTTAAGATCTCCTAGGTATCCGTATGCTCTAGCTCTACAGCCTCCACATATATATCTAAATGGGCATAATCCTCCACCACATCTATAGTTATTATCTCTATCTCTTAAACTATTTAGTATAGGATTATTGTGCCATATATTTAGTAATCCATCTTTAATAATATTACCTACTTTTATAGGTATGAATACACATGGTTGAGCATCACCATTAGCTTCTATAGCCATATATGTTACTCCAGCTCCACAGCCGCCTATAAGCTCTGCTATGGCTATTGGTGCTACTGGATAACGCTTCCCTTCATCAAATATTAGGAAGTGTGATGCCAAACCTCTCCTCTCCCCACTTACCGTTACTAGAGAGTATTGAGGTGATGTTGAGTATACTTGTAGATTAAACTCTCTCCAAGCTCTATATAGAATTTTAAGAAACTCATATCTCTCATATGGATTTAAATCTAAGCTTGCAATACTCTTACCTCTCCCTGTTGGTATAAAATTGAATGCTACAACAGCATCAACACCTAATTCTTTAGCTAATCTAATCATATCATCTACATCCTTATAATTTAGT